>CAZBKS010000148.1:0-5869 GCA_964492475.1 uncultured Syntrophomonas sp.
TCCTTGGAGATACTTGGTTGAAGGAATGTCCCTGAGTATAGGCAGGAATGTCCCCTTGCAGAGGAATGTCCCCGAGTATGCCGGAAAACTGTTTTATATAATAAAATGAAAAAGGGATTATTTCTTTATTCACCAAATCTAACGAACCAGCCAGCCGTAATTCTGCCTGCAGTCAACAATATAATCAACGTACACTGTCTGATCCTTGATCTGAAATAAAACCAGATACCATTTTTCCACAAACATTTTATGATATTTATTTGCTGGAATAAATTCTGCCTCTAAAAACGGAAAACGCTCCGGCATCTGATGCAGGGAGCGAATGGCGTCCATTATTTCGTTTTTCAGTTTCCGGGCAGCGGAGGGACTGTTTTGCGCTAAAAACCGGACATGATTTGCCAGCATCCTGCGTGAACGGTCGGAGATTATTACTTTATAATGCTTTTCCATTTTCCACCTCGTCAATTATACCGTCCAGGTAGCTGTCCAGTTCATCCGGCGTAACTCCAGCCCGACCAGCCAGACGGTCTTCCTCAACAGCCAGCAGTTCTTCCCGCAGCTTTAACATTTTCTCACGTCGGTTAAATGCCTCAATATCCATGACCACAAGATCTCCCTCACCGTTTTTGGTCAGATACACGGGTTCTCCGGTAGATTTGCACAGCGCCGCAATTTCATTGTAATTCTGCCGGATACTTGCGGATGGTTTAATCTGCATGTCGTCAACTCCTCATAGTAATATTCTGCCTATATTATACCTTTTTATTACTATTGCATCAATCAAGAATTTCAAAATCCAACGAACCAACCAGCCGCTCAGGTCAAGGAAAGGGGACACACCTAGCTGGTAGATAGGAGCTATCTGGATATATCTCAAGATTGGTGGGCAGTGAGATGAGGTTCTCGATCTAAGGAAAGGGGACACACCTACCCTTGGGGAACTTGGTGGCAGGAATGTCCCCATGCCATGGTAATGTCCGGGGATAGTATTATCCCCATTAGGCGGCGCGTCACCCTTTCGGGTCCTATAATTCCCTAATCAGCCCGATAATGACATTTATTGGACAGGCTGTCGATATATTTGTTATTTTATGCCAGGACCGCGGTGGCAAATAGTCCCCTTTTTCCGGCAATCAGAGCAGGACAATAAGCTTGGCCACTCGTGACATTCTTCACACATTTCGACGTTAAATTCCTTTGATGTTTTGGTATAATATGGTTTAAGATGAGTAGTCAGTTTTTAGGTTGATGATACCAGGGTAATATTTGGCGAATGAGTTACAGATTCTTGATCTGGGGGGTGGAATTATGATGGATACCAGTGAATCAGTTAACCGGGCCAATGGCGGTATGCATTATGCGGATGCGGTTTATCGCAAACATGCACCAACCGCTAATTATGTAAGGTATATCGTAAAATTGATAAACCAAAACCTGTTTGAAGGTGATACATCTCTGATATGTTATCCGGTTAAAGATAAGATTCGGATAAACTATAAAGGGGAGTATTTTTTGCTGCTCAGCGTGGGCTGGGTAGAAAGCTTTAGGAAAATGAGGGCCAGTGCACTGGAAGGATATATAATACAACAGTTTAAACAGAAGAATATCAAGTTTGATAGGACTTCTTTTTACTATCGCACCTGGATTTTGGAAGAGAACGTCCAGGTGGTTAGATAAGGAAAAGGATAAAATGGCTAAGCTGCAGTTGGTTGAGACTTATGCTCAGGTGGTAAAAAATATAGTTCGCTTTAACTCGACGTTGCCTGCCAGCAAAGAACTGCAGAGAAGGCTGCCAGCTTTACTGCACTGGTATTACTCACCAGAAGTTGATGCGCTGGCGCCGGCCAGATTTATTGCTTACCAGGACATGGACAGTAATCTTTATCTGGCTATGAAGAATTCAGCGAAAAATGATCAGGAGGCTGTAAAATGGCTGAATCACTGGTTCAAGCCGGCGGATGAGCTTGAACTGGATATTTTAAAAAAACACCTTATCATTATGACCGGTAATTATAATAAAAAGCCTCATAAAATGGCTGATATCTATGAGCCAATAAACTCCGTCCGCCTCATCAAAGATCCGGTATTTCTGCATTAAGCCTTTGGGGGCCGCCGGGTGTTATCAGGATAGCTCAAAGGGGTTGTATTTAATGCCCCGGTCAAAGGTATCCATGCCTTCTTTTCTCTTCAGCCAACCCACAAAAATATAGGTCAGAGGAGTGGCCAGAATTTCATACCCTACTTTCCAGAGGTACTGTCCCATAACCATTGCCATAAACACCGGCAGGGCATAGGTTCCTCCAAAGGCTATTGACATAAACACCAATGTGTCTACGCCCTGACCAACCAGGGTCGAACCGATAGTCCGGGTCCAGAGCCAGCGTCCTTCCGTCCATACTTTCATGCGGGAAAGAATCATGGAGTTGGAGAACTCTCCTACAAAATATGCGGCCAGGGATGCGATAACCAGGCGGGGGGTAAAACCCAGCACGGTGTTGTAGGCATCGTTAAATTCCCAGAATTCCGGATAAGGCAGGCGGATAATGAATATAAAAAACAGGGCCATTAACAGATTGGCACCAAAGCCTATCCAGATAGTCAAGCGGGCTCTTTTGAATCCATATACTTCGGTAAGCACGTCTCCGAAAATATAAGTGATGGGAAACAGAAACAGGTCTGCGGTTAAAGGGATTCCCCAGAATTCTATAAGCCTTCCGGCTGCAATGTTGGTGATTAATAGACAGGTTACGAAAAGGCTGGTGATAATAAGAAATAATACCGATAACTGTGGTTTTTCTGCCTGCTGCATTTAGCATTCCTCCTTGTTTTTTTGAGGCGGGTAGGCTGCGACCGCCATTATTTTTAATTCAAAAGCTATTATATCATCAGGTCGTATTCAACACAAACAATATTTCAAAATTAATTTCACTTACCCAAATAATACTGGTGGTTTCATAGAGAAAATATGCCGTTGTCAGTCTCCAGAATATTTATGCATTCAAAATAGTAATGCTTAGGTTTTTTTGCAATTGAGACAATATTTATTATTCACTCAGGAAATGGTTAAATCCAAATATCTCCGGGCTACCACCGGTGGCCAGGAAGAGTATTCTTTCTCCCTTTTTAAAGTATCCTTTTTCAATGAGGTCCAAAAGTCCCACCATCGCCTTGGCGCTGTAGACAGGGTCCAGGAATACGCCTTCATTGGAGGCCAGCAGTTTAATAGCATTTCTCACGTCAGGATTAGGAATGGCGTAGCCGCTTCCCATATACTCATCAAAGACTACGATTTGATCAGGGCTGGAAGGCGTCAGACCTAAAAAGCTCTCGGCCAGGTTGGAGAGACGCGCTATCTCCTTCTTACACAATTCCCGATCACCCAGGCCAACTCCGATTCCTACGATTTTTGTCTTATCCCCTGCCTTGCGGGCTCCCACATTTAATCCGGCACAGGTGGAGCCGGTTCCAACCGCCATCACTATGGCATCGAATTCCAGCGGATGCTGCTCCTTTATTTCCTGGTAAGCATCCACATAAGAAATAATACCGGGCATGCAGCTGCCGCCCACAGGGATCACATAGCTATTCTGCCCCTGGCTGCTGTTCTGGGAGACCAGCAAGTCGATCTGCGATTCCACTTCCTCCGATCTCACGCAGTAGGTTTCAGCGCCCAGCAGATAATCCAGCAGGAAGTTGCCCTGACGGATCTCCGGTTCATCACCGGATAAAACCAGCTGGCATTTTAAGCCCAGTGCTGCGGCGGCTCCGGCTGTCTGCCGGGCATGGTTGGAAGTAACCGCCCCGGTAGTTATTATTATATCAGCATCTTTAGTCAGGGCTTCAGCCATTAAATACTCCAATTTTCTTACTTTATTTCCTCCCAGGGCCAGACCGGTATAGTCGTCCCGCTTCATATATATCTCGGGTCCGTCCAGGATGCGGGTCAGGTTTTTCAATGGATGTAACGGGGTAGGAAAAAAACCCAGCGGTACTCGCTCCAGGCTTGATTTCATCAAATGCCATCTCCCTTTTTAAGCAGTTAAAGTATACCATCTTTATCTTTTCCAAAACAGCGGATAGAACAATACTAATAGCGGGAATATCTCCAATCTGCCCAGCAGCATCAGACCCGCTAACATAAGTTTACCGGCGTCCGGGATAAATGCGTAGTTTAAGACCGGTCCTACTGACCCATATCCTGGGCCAATGTTGCCCATACAGCTGGCAGCGGCCGAAAAACTGGTTAGAATATCTGTACCCATAGCCGTCAACAATAACATCCCTATAAATACTATAACCATATACAGGAAAAAGTACAGTAACACATTCATAACCATGGAATCGCTGATGGTGTTTTGATCCAGGCGCTGTGAGATAACTGCACGGGGATGAACTATTTTCCTTAATTCTATTTTTGCTCTTTCCAGCATGATTAGGTGACGGCCTGCCTTTATTCCTCCTCCAGTTGATCCAGCACTGCCTCCAATAAAAAACAGTATCAGCAGTATACCCTGGGAAAGCATGCTCCACTGGAGGTAATCAGCAGTAGCAAAGCCGGTGGTGGTTAATATGGATATGACTTGAAACATAGCTGCTCTAATCTGGTATTCATCGATCGAAGAACCACTCAATAATATGATTCCAACCGCTGCAGCAGTAGTAAACAGATAAAATCTCCATTCCCGGTTGTGCCAGAATACCAGCAGATCTCTTTTGACAATAGAGAGATAATGCAGAGCAAAATTGATTCCTGCCAGGAACATAAACAATATTATGGTCCACTGAATGAGGGGGCTGGTAAAATAAGCGATGCTGGCATTGTGAGTAGAAAACCCTCCGGTGGCCATAGTTGCAAAGGTGTGACAGAAGGCGTCAAACAGGCTCATACCTTCTCCCCATAATAATAGCAGCAGCACAATACTTAGAACCAGATAGACTATCCAGAGATTTTTGGCTGTATCGCGGGCCTTGGCGTTAACTTTGCCTATTACTGAACCTCCAGCTATCTCGTTCTTATATATCTGGTTGGCTCGTATACCGATAACCTGAATAAGAGCAACAAATAGTACCATTATTCCCATCCCACCCAGCCACTGGGTCAAACTCCTCCAAAATAACAGTCCGCGGGGTAATACTTCGACATCAGCAAATATGGTAGCACCTGTCGTTGTAAAACCGGATACTGTCTCAAACAAGGCGTCAGTATAAGATGCACAGTACCCGCTTAGCGCATAGGGCAAAGAGCCATAGAAACAGGCGGTTAACCAGCCCAGAGCTACGATAGCGAAACCTTCTTTATAATTCAGTTCACTAGCCTCTCCAAAGCTAAAGCAGAGAATGAAACCACTGACCAGGGTAATGATCGTAGACAGTAACAATTGACTGTAAATAGCTTCATGGTAATATAATGAGCACAATACGCTGGTTGCCATAGCCAGAGAGATGATGATCAGTATCTTGCCCATGATACCTAATATAACGTTTGGCCTAATCAATTAACCTTCACTCCTGCATATTTCAAAATTATATTATTATCAGTAATTTACTTCTTTACCTGGATTTTTTCAACCAATATTCCAGGCTTTATGTTCCAATTGCTGACCCGCTCCCCAATCAACCACGACCCAGGGGTGATTTGGAGCCTGGTCTGTACCAGTATTATTCGAATGAATACATTCTATCATTTTTTAGTCAAAAGTATTAATATATTTTACTTTAATAGATGGATACTACGGTAAAGCACGCGGCGGTTCCAATTATACTCCGCAGAGCAAGGAACCTCCATTTTATAAGTCTACTGCAGCCGGCAAGTTGGAGGGATATAATGATAAGCAATAATATTCAGCCTGGATCAGGCCTGTCGGAAGAT
>CAZBKS010000149.1:0-5866 GCA_964492475.1 uncultured Syntrophomonas sp.
CGATATTCCGTAAATGCCGATTATTCTAAGGGTGAGCGAGTGCTGCAAGAATATTTAGGAGGGTGCTATGGAAAGAAGTACAATTCGGGTAGTTTTATATTTTGCTAAAGATCACCCAATCTCCAAATACCCAAATAAAGAGCGTAGTAGAGTGGCTAAAGACTGGATAGAACAGGCATTAAAACAGGAAATGGTTTTAGGGGAAATACAAAACGGCATTGAAGATATAAAAGGGATGCTGTCCAACGGCATTGCCGGGGTATCAGAGTATAGCATAAATACCGAATTATCGGCTATGGACATTGATTTAATAGATCAGATGTTGGGATTAAAATAAGGAGGATTACATGAATAAAAATGAATTAATCGATGCAGTCGCTACAGAATTAAGAAGGAGTAAGCATGAAACCGAAGCCTTTGTAAACATTTTCTTAGGGATTATTTCAGAAGAAATAAGTCAGGGCAAAAGGGTCCAGTTAACGGGTTTTGGAACATTCGAGAGAAGACTGAAAGATGCCCGGAAGGGGAGAAACCCGAGAACTGGTGAATTATTGCAGATTGCTGCAAGATATTACCCGGTGTTTAAGCCGGGGAAAAACCTAAAAGAGCAGTGTAACTAATAGTTTTTACATAAAAAGGGGGCGATTGATACCAATTTCAGTTAATAGTAAACTTATAGAAATCTCAAATTTAAGGAGGAAAGAAACAATATGGAAAGCAAAATTGGAGAAATCATTAAAGGCAGAATAATCGCTGTTACACAAGAAGAAAATCAGGCAGTATTTACTGTTCGTATATCAGATAAAGAAACCGCAATACTACCAATCTCCGAAGTCGGGATAGAAAAAATAGAAGGAACCAATTTGAGGACTATTGCTCGTAAATTCGTAGGACGACCAGTTGTGGGAAAAGTAATAAATACCGATCCTTTGACTATATCTAATAAACAGGCAGTCGAAGAAATGGAAAAAACGAGTAAACTCGAAGCCGGCCAGGAATTTGATGGCATAGTTATAGGAATAAACGAGACTGAAGCCAAGATTGAATACAATGCATGTCTGGTGACTATTATGCCCCAGGAAGAAATGGGGATTATGCCTGGAACCAACCTGAAAATGGTTCTGAATTTTGGACAAAAGCTGCGTGTTGAGGTTATTGATATGCGAGATGGCAAGTATATCGTATCCCACAAGAAATTCCTGCAGGACAAGCAGGAATGGCAGGAACGCATTGACAAATATCAAGTTAAAGGCCAGTATTTGGGTGTAGTAACAAATTTCATTAAAAACGGAGTTTTCATAAATCTGGAGCCCGGCATAGATATGTTATGTTCACCTGAACCGGATTGGTTCGAGATCCAGCGTGGAGACGAAGTGATTGTTGAAATAACGGACAAAAATTCAAAAATCAAAGGGATTATCACCGGAAAAGCCTTTTTATAATCCAGCAGAACTCTACATAAGCCGCCGAATGGCGGCTTTCTCTATTTGTGAGGTGATGATATGAATTTAAATGATATTACTCTTTTAGACAAAGCGGTTATTAAGGAGTTTGAAACTCTTAATATGGAGCAAAAAGAGTACCTATTCGGCATGGTCGAGCAAATGTATCAAAGCTTTGGCCAACTTCTTGTTTACAGCTACCTGGATAGCCCTGAATATATCGAGCAAAACTGGGCTATGGCAGATGATGAAAACCCGGGTATAGTTGAAACGAAGATACTTGATGATCCGTACCGGATACATATATTCGTTAATCAAATACCAGAGCACATAAGGGCATATAAACGCTCTAATTTCTCCAAGGAAATTGGGTTTTCTAAAGAACGGCAACGGTGGATATTAATAATGAACACCGCCTTTCGGGAACTTAAAAAACGCGGCTTAAAACCCTTTGGTGAAGAAAAAGCGGTGGCTATGTATAAATTCCATTTTATGAAAAGAGCAGACTCGGATAATTACACTATACGGCTGATAAACAACTGTTTCAGAGATGCCGGAATAATAAAAGACGACAATATAAATTATCTGGCAACCTACTGTGATGGGAAGTTAAATCCTAGCAAATCAGGCATAGAAATTACTCTTTTAAAAGAGGCTGATTTTGGTAATTACTACCAAAAAATCACCTGTTTTTAGGTTAATAATAATCCAAAGTCAATAAATGATACCTTTACTGATTAAAAACCCTTATATTATAAAGGTTTTTGGGCACAAAACCATTTAACAAATCAGAAGAAAACCAATAAACAAGTGAGTAAATTGCCATGAAGCCATATGTATTCGAGCTTTGAAGTCGATTTTGTGAACTTTCTCAGAATTACGGATTATAAAAACCTTCAAATCAGAAAGTACCTGTTTTATTTTGGCTGATTTTGACAATCTCTCCGGCCTACATAGATCGGGGATAGACATAGATATTCCGTAGATAAAACATGTACTGTGGGGGTCGTGATGATGGGGCGGGTAGTTACACCCTCCACATCACCAGATGCGGTCGAACGATAACAAGGAACTAAGACTAAATTCAATAAAAATTTAAGCAGAATGAAAGGGGAATTTACGATGCCAAGAACGTGGGCAAAACAGGATGGAGATTTAAAAATACTTGAGGCGTTATACCGATATAAGTTTCTCAGGGGAAAGGTACTAACACTAATATCTGGTTATGGAGAAAGAAAAGGTTATGACCGAATCGCTGCTTTAAAAAGGCAGGGTTTAATGGTGGGTGAAGCGCTGGTAAAACCGGATAAAATCGGGAAAAGGGTAGTTAATAAGAAAGTTGCTGCAATATACTACTTAACCACTAAAGGTGTAGTAACTGTAAAAACCCTAATCACAAAAGAAACTCTTAGGGGTGATGAAAGAGGGAAGAAGCCTACTGATGATGAAAAAGAAAGGGCATACCGGGCAAGTGTATTACTGGAAAATCTCATAGATATGTATGATTCATTTAACTCACCAACCGGTTTCAAGTCCCAGCAGGGTATACCTAATTTTATCCCGATTGATTTAGTTTATGGTAACAATCTAATCTTTTTCGCTAAGTCCGGACCGAACATGAAGCAGCGGATTACAACCGAATGCCACGCACTACAGGAACGCATAGGCGGTATCAACACGCTAATCCTATCGGTAGATGAACGAAGACGCAATAATTTTGTTGATTATTGTATAGAAAATTATGGCCAAACCGAGCGCATACTTGCCCAGGATGATTTTGTGGGCATACGATACCTGTTAGACCCCGACCAGAACTTCAAAAACTATTTCATAAACAGCGGAATCGAGATAAAAGAACTGGATAAACCGTACGATGGCTGCTCTTATATCATAGACGGAGAACTGGCAAACATATTCGATGTAGTAGGTATGCCAGCCAAAATCCTCCGCAGGGTAAAAAGAACTAATGGGAAAATCTATTTATTGGTGAGCAATTACAAAGAATTAAAAGCGCTTTACAAACACTACCCCGAGTACCAAGACAACGAAAATATTATAGTAATTGAATTAGGCAGGCAAATATTACTTAACCAAAACGCATTTGCCCCGAGTGAAGAACCCCTGCAGGATGAAGATAAATGGGCAAAAGCACTCCGGGATTTCGCACATCAAGACACAAGGAGGGATGATTTATCGCTATCAAATTAAATTGGGGGCAAACGTTAAAAACTATGTTGTTAGCAGCAACTGCCATGCTATATATAATAACCGTAATAAGCCTAACCCCAGTTGCAGCCATATGGCTGTTGATTTTGTTTCTGGTGGCCATCATGCTGTCAATCGCATTGAACCAGATGCGAATATTGGGCACCGTGCTGATAATATTGATCGCCTTGTACACCGCGCCAATGTTAGCTGCAGGGTATAGTAATTTATCACCCCAGTTAGCATCAGCAGGTGAATTAGCAGCGAGATTATATTGTCTGGCATTACTCCTGGGAGCAGTATTATTCAATATATTTTATGAAAGCCGCATCCAGGATAAAGCAGAGTCAATATTAAGCGGCATAAATATAACAATGCCGAGCATAGCAAAACCAGACTTAGACAGCGAAGAAATAATTCATCCCTCAGTAGAGATATGCCGTAAAGCGAGCAACCCAATACAGAAGATCGAGATAACAGGCAAAGACCGGTACCTGCATACTTTATTGATAGGTTCCACCGGCACGGGTAAAACATCAGCCGTATTACAGCCCTCAGTATGGCAGGATTTAGTAAGCTACAAAAACGGCCAGCAGTTAGGAATAACTGTGGTAGCCCCGGACGCAGAATTTTGCCACATCATAAGGGACTGGTGCAAGGTATTAGGAGTACCATATGCAATAATCGACCTGGACGATCCGGACACCAGCAGATTCAATCCATTGGAAGGTGACCCAATAATCGTGGCAGAAATAATGAGAACCGTATTAAGAGCAACCTTTGGAGAGCAGGAAGCATTTTTCGCCCAGGCGCAGGAATTGCATGCCAAAAACACCATGATGCTTTTAAAACGGCTAAAGGGAAATAACCTAACGCTGCTGGATGTTTACAATTCATTGATGGACATAGAAGGTGTCCAAGCAGACGTAGACGAATATATCAGAAAATTTGGAACCGACATAGTAACTACCTACTTCCAAAAAGAAGCATTTGGCAAGAACAGAGACAAGCTGCATCAATTCGCTATGGGACTTCGGATGCAGATATCAGACTTACTGGCCAATGACACCATATACAACGTACTGGTGGGCAAATCAGACATAGACCTGGACAAACATATGAACGAAGGCGGCGTATTATTGGTAAATACCGCATTGGGCAAGATGGGACACATGAGTAGAACCTTCGGCCAGTTCTTGATAATGCACATCCAGAATGCAGTATTCAGAAGGCCGGGAACCGAATTTACGCGCATACCACATTACCTGTATATAGACGAACTGCCGGTCTATTTCAATCCGGAGCTGGAGAACCTTTTAAATATGGGAAGAAAATACCGTTGTGCTTGCACATTCACCATCCAGGGTCCATCACAGTTAGAAAAAGGCAAGCAGGGACAGGCCATGAGAGAGATAATAATCAACGGATGCCGCAACAAAATAGTAATCGGCATCGAATCATCGAAGGACGCCAAGCTGGTATCAGAGTTACTGGGCGAGAACAAAGACAAAGAAGTGCGAACGACCAAAAAGCGGTTTAGCGTACTGCCCGAATCATACTCCGAGACCGATAAAGACATAAAGCGATTCACATATACAGACGTATTAGAGATACCGCCCTGGCATGGGTTAGTAAAAGTAGTGCACGATGGCAGAAACACCGAGCCAGTATTAGGGAAATTTGAAGAACCATGGTTGTTCCAGGACCGAGTAAACAAAGAGCTTAAAAAGCTGGAACGGCATCAAATAGTATCCTAATATATTCCCTTGCAGGGTGCAAACAATTATAATTCAAACAAGGAGTGAGAAAATGCTTAACAATTGCGAACCAATCAAAATAATAAAAAGAGAACCAGAGCCATATACCAGCGATCTGCCAAAATGGGGTCGGCCAATACTGGAATGTGTAGGCAGGCACTACTTTTTGGAAGCCGAACAAATAACAGATAACTTATTTGGCAGCGGCAATCGTACAGGCAAGAAGAAATTGTTCGAGTTATCTCAAAAAGATTTTTTGACCCGCTATGAGATTTACTGCAAAGACAAAGAATCTCCGATAGTTGGCTATACATTAAGTGAAAACGGCGCCAGGGTGACCAGATATATCCCGCCCAGGATAAGTATCAACCGGGCACTGGAATACATCGCAGCCAACGAGTTTTTCTTTATGCGTGGTCACTTACTGGATGGCTGGAAGCTATTAAGCGGATCGCAGCTGCT
>CAZBKS010000150.1:0-5836 GCA_964492475.1 uncultured Syntrophomonas sp.
GGCATAGGATTGATATTTACCGGATTGGTTTTGAAATATTCTGAAACCATATCCAACCGATATCTGGGCTTAAAACTGGTTGAAGGAACATCTTATAAAGATGCGTTGTTTATTGGTATTATACAGGCTTTGGCTATAGTGCCGGGTATCTCCAGATCTGGATCTACTATAGCCGGAGGATTGCTGGCCGGTCTGGACCGTGAATTTGCAGCCCGGTTTTCCTTTTTGCTTTCCATACCGGTTATTCTGGGAGCGGGCATATTTCAGCTGAAAGATGCTTTTGAATATGGATATATGACACCCGGAGTAGTCCAATATCTGGTGGGTTTTATAACTTCAGCTGCTTGTGGTTACCTGGCCATCAAAGTGGTTGTGAATCTGGTAAGAGAAGGCAGATTATCGATTTTTTCTTATTACTGCTGGGGGGTAGCAGCCCTTACCCTGGCGGCATATTTAATATTCTAAAATTTGTTTAAAATTTTGTTATTACTGTGTCAAATGGCAGGATTTGCTATTTTGCAGGAGAATAATAGGAATAAGTTAGTATAATCGATTTCGATGGATGTAATCAGATGCCTATTTCATCATCAGGCATTATGGAGCGTGTTATGTCAATTAAAAAAGCCCCTCCATCAAGGAAGACGGGAAGCAATAAAAAAAAGCAAATAACTAAAAACAAGAAAACCGAAGAAGCAAAGGGATTAAATAATGAAGTAGTATCAATAATACTGCTCATGTTGGCTGTGTTCTCATGGGTAAGTATTTATAAATTCCGCGGTTTGCCTCATGACGATCGATTCATAGGTGTTCTGGGAACCTATTATTTGCAGGCAATTGACGCAGTTTTTAGTCAGGGAGCCTTTTTAATTCCGGTGTTTCTATTGTTCTGGTCCATTCATACCGGTGTTTTGAAAAAGATGTGGTCAGCTCGAATGTGGGGAATGAGCCTGCTGAGTCTTGCTATTTTACTGGGCATAAGCGTTTACCAAATTCCTCAGGGAATAAGTGAATGGGAAGCCGGGTTTAAAGGCATGGGTGGCGGGTATCTGGGCGGAGCGCTGGCCTACGTGTTTATCAAACTGATTGGAAGAATTGGTACCCTTATAATTATTGTATTCGGCACCTTGATTTCGATCATAATGATAGTGGACCGGCCAATTCCGGAATTAATAAAGGCTGGTTTCCAATATACAAAACCTCTGGGGCAAAAACTGGGCAGAATTATGTTCTATGAATATGAAGAGGAAGATCTTCCCCATAAAACCCGGCGATCAGCACCTCTTATTATAGATGCAGTACAGGAAGGCTCAGATGAGCCTGATTCCCTGAGCAGGCAAGGAGAAACGGTATTGCCTTTTAACGGTATTCCTAATAAGGCACCAGTACTGGAAGTGGTTCCAGATCTACGTTTGGTCAGCGATAACAGTCCAACAGGAGGAAAGGGAAATGGGGCTGGAGAGTACCATATCCCACCGCTGGACATTTTAAGCGATGTCACCAGTGAGAGGACTATTGACAAGAAGAATATTGAGGAAAGTATAGCCGTACTGGAAGACACCTTCACCAATTTTGGGGTAAAAGTAAAGGTAAATCAAGTGAGCTGTGGGCCTGCAGTAACCAGGTATGAGCTGTCACCAGGAGCCGGCGTTAAGATAAGCAAAATTATAAGCTTAACCGATGATTTGCAGCTCAATCTGGCAGCTCCAGGCATAAGAATAGAAGCACCTATCCCTGGTAAGGCAGCGGTAGGCATTGAAGTCCCTAATCGCAAGATATTAAGTGTGGGCTTGAGAAGGCTGCTTTCTTCAGCCGTTTTCAGTCGGCTAAATACTCCGCTGGCTTTTGCTCTGGGGGAGGATATAAGCGGCAATACGGTGGCTGCCCGGCTGAATGATATGCCGCATTTATTGATAGCAGGATCAACTGGCTCGGGGAAGAGTGTATGCTTGAATTGTATAATAATGAGCCTCATTTACAATTCGTTTCCGGACGAGCTTAAACTGGTATTCATTGATCCTAAAATGGTGGAATTGACAGTGTACAATGGCATACCCCATCTCATGACTCCAGTAGTAACTGACCCCAAGAAAGCCTCGGTGGTATTGAAATGGATGGCCACCGAGATGGAAAAACGCTACCAGAAGTTTGCAGACATGGGAGTGCGGGATATTCAGCGCTATAATCAAGAAAGCCAGGAAAAGATGCCGTATATAGTAATTGTTATCGACGAACTGGCGGATTTGATGATGGTTGCACCCGTCGAGGTCGAGGATTCCATATGCCGTCTGGCTCAGATGGCTCGTGCGGCCGGCATGCATTTAATTGTTGCGACTCAGCGCCCGTCGGTAGATGTAGTAACGGGTACCATAAAGGCCAATATTCCTTCCCGGATAGCATTTGCCGTATCTTCCAACGCTGACTCCAGGACTATTCTGGATACTTCAGGGGCCGAGAAGCTTTTGGGGAAAGGTGACATGCTGTTCTTCCCGGTGGGAGCTGCCAAGCCTTTCCGAGTTCAGGGCGCTTATGTTTCGGATCAGGATATAGAAAAGACGGTTGATTACATCAGAGAACAAGCTATGAATTCCAGTGAAACTGAGATGATTGAAGATTTAGAGTTATCACTGGAGCAGGTGGAAGATGATTGCGGGGATGACCTGTTCTGGGATGCGGTCAGCGTGTTTGTGGACAGCAGAAAAGCATCGGTTTCACTGCTGCAAAGGAGGCTCAGGATTGGTTATGCCCGGGCTGCCCGGCTGGTAGATCTGATGGAGGATCGGGGAATAGTATCTGAGCTGGACAGCAATAAACGTCGTGAAATACTTATAAATAGAGAACAGCTGGAGATGCTGCAGAGCAGGCATGGATTTGCCTGATATTCCTGTTATCATTAAGCGGATTAACTGATAATATGAGGAGATGAAAGATGAGGCTTACCTTTAGAGAGAGGGAGATCGTGGACCTTTTAAAAAAGGATCCATTAATATCTCAGGATGAACTGGCCCGGCACCTGAGCATAAGCAGGTCTTCTATTGCGGTACACATATCCAACTTAATGAAAAAGGGAGTCATCCTTGGAAAAGGTTATGTGTTTAATGAACAAGCATCGATTGTGGTGGTAGGACTCAGCTATCTGCAGATAAACATTAATAAGCAAGGTGAGCAGAACGTTATTGACGTAGACTATGGAGGTCTGCCCATTATGGCAGGTGAAATACTGGCCGGTTTTGGTGTAAACCTTAAAATCATTAGTCTGGTCGGGAATGATGAACCAGGTACCATGATAATAAACCGACTGCTGGACAATAAGGTTGATACCGCTCATATTCACCGCCATTCCCGTAAAAGGACCTGTCGTCGTCTATGTATGGACAATAGCAATAGATGGGAGGAAGGCTTTGATTTTCAAGACTATAAGCAGGTCCTAAATAGTCGGGAATGGATCATTTTTAACAGTGAATGGCTGGTTGTAGATCCATATTTTCAGGGTGACGTTTTAGAAAGAGCCAGTAAGAAAGATGAGGGAGACCTGCCGCATTTTTGTACCTACTGTTTCATGGATGAAAACCAGGCTATTCCTGAATTTCTAACCCGGTATAATACTCTGGTCCTGGGAGTTGGTAAACCATCTGGCATGGAGTATTATAGAAAACAATTGGATACCATGGGCGAAACATCTGTTCAAAACAGTATCATTACCGACGGCAGGAGTGGGTTAATATATAGAAGTGGAGAATTAGCTGGAGATTATCCGCTTCCCCCCAAACAGAGCTTCGATAACCAGGATGGACTGCCCGGTTTGTTAACTGGAGTTGTTTTTGGTTTATCCAGTGGTTATCCTTTGCGCCAAGCTATACGTATAGGTGCTGGCTTCGCTTCATCCAGTGAGTTCAAATAATAAGAACTTGTTATTGTAGATAAATGGAATACAAAGGAATAAAGTTATGTTATGTTATATATAAAGGAGGGCAGCAGACAGCATGGGATTCGGAGAAACTTTAAAAAACACCAGGATTCAAAGTGGTTTGACCCTGGAGCACATCGAAGAAGAAACCAAAATACGCAGGCTTTATTTGGAAGCGATTGAGAATGAAAATTTTCACATTCTACCTCCTAGAGTGTATGCGGTAGGATTTGTAAAGAGATATGCAAGATTTCTGGGTTTGGATGAAAACGAACTGGTGGAAGAATTTAAGCATGCGGCCTATGGTGGCCAGGATCAAGACGAAGAAATAATACAGCAGGTTGCCAGCAATGGTTTAAATATACCTGTAAAAAATATATTGGCGGGTATAATTTTTTTACTCCTAGCCTTGTGGATTGGGAATTACATGGTAGGCTTCTTTTCCAGGGCCGTAGAAGATAATAAGACGGCTGACCCGGGAGCGGGGATTGAAATCCAGGAGCCTAAAGATAATGATCAAATAGAAGGCGAGGAGAATACAGGACCGGTTGAAAATAAACCTAAGACAGCAGTGGTATCAGTAAAGGCCAGGAGTGATTGCTGGCTGCAGGCGATAGTAGATGGAGAAAAGATTTTTGAAGCGGTGCTGCCGGCCGGGCAGGAAAAAACTCTGGAAGGAAAACAATCGGTATATATCAAGGTTGGTAATGCAGGCGGTGTAGATATAATCTATAACGGGGAGCCAATAGAGCCATTGGGCAGAACCGGAGAAGTGAAAGATAAAGAATTTGTAGTAAATGATAAGACAGGATAGGAGTCTCAAACAGTGAATATTGGTTTTATTAGTCTTGGATGCCCCAAAAACCTGGTGGATACAGAGATAATGATGGATATTTTAAGGAAGAACGGTCACCGGATAGTCAATTCTCCAGAACGGGCAGACGCAGTAGTTATCAATACCTGTGGTTTTATCACCGATGCGAAAGAGGAATCTATTGATACCATAATTGAAATGGGAAAATTAAAAGAAAGCGGAGTTGTTAAATATATTATTGCCGCCGGCTGCCTGACCCAGAGATACGGGCAGGAGCTGCTTGATGAGATGCCGGAACTGGATGGGGTTCTGGGCATTTCTCATTTTAAGGAAATTGCAGCTGTCCTTGCCGCTGTTCAAGAAGGGGAAAGACCTGTAAAAATAAGTGATCCGCCCCTTGCTTTTATGGAAAAAGGTCGGCGCATGCTCACTACCCCTCCTGGAATGGCTTATATGAAAATTGCGGAGGGATGCGATAACATATGTACCTATTGCGCCATCCCATCCATCAAAGGCCGGTTTAGGTCCAACTCTATAATAGATATAGAGAATGAAGGCAGGCTGTTGGCCAAACAAGGCGTGAAAGAACTGGTGCTCATTGCTCAGGATACGGCAGCCTATGGCAAGGATATTTACCATCGGCCCCGTCTGCCTGAGGTTTTGAATAAACTGGAGCAGATAGAGGGGCTGGAATGGATAAGGATTATGTATCTGCATCCTGCTCATCTGGACCGGGAAATAATAGAAAGCCTGGCTGTTAATAAGAAAGTTATTCCCTATCTTGATATTCCTGTTCAACATGCTTCCAATAGCATACTGACCAGGATGAACCGGCGACATGATTTGGATTATTTACATACCCTGCTGAAGGATCTTAAGCAGGAAATTAATGATTTGGTCTTAAGAACTACAGTAATGCTGGGTTTTCCGGGAGAAGAAGAACAGGATTACAAGGTGTTATACGAATTTCTGGCCGAAACCCAATTTGACTGGTTGGGAGCCTTCGTATTTACCCCGGAGGAAGGAACCCGCGCGGCGCTTATGGAAAATCAGGTGCCTTTAGAGATAGCAAACGAGAGGCGGGAGAAAATAATGTGCCTGCAGAAGAAGATAAGCCG
>CAZBKS010000151.1:0-5818 GCA_964492475.1 uncultured Syntrophomonas sp.
AAACACGTCCATGGGCATAGTTCCGGTTTCCATGCCGACTTCTTCACCTATGGCAACACGAACCGCAGGAGCAATCTGGGTAACAACGATTTTATCCGGATCAGCTATGGCAGCCAGCAGTTTGTCTATTTCCTCTACTTCTCCAATAGCTCCAACCGGGCAGGCATGTATGCATTGTCCGCACATTACACAGGGACTATCCAGCAGGCTGCCGTTCATCATCGGCGCTACTATTACTTTATTTCCGCGTCCTACTTTACCCAGAGCATCAACATTCTGTATTACGGAACATGCCTCGATACAACGGCCGCAGTTTATGCATTTATCAGGGTCTCTGAATATCGACGGGGTGGAATAGTCTTTAGGCAATCCCCTGGTTTTCATGCTGAAGGGATTATCTCTGATAAAGTACTCTTCCGCCAGCGTCTGCAGTTCACAGTTTTGGTTTCTTATACAATTCAAACAATCCTGGGGATGGTTGGACAGTATGAGTTCCAAGATAGTTTTTCTGGCTTCCACAACTTTGGGAGTCCTCGTTTTGACTACCATTCCTTCATAGACCGGTGTAACACATGCTGCAGACAGCAATCGGCTTCCTTGGACTTCGCAAACACACACCCGGCAATTACCCTTTACTGCCTGGTCAGGGTGATTACAGAGGGTAGGTATCTTTACGCCTATACTCTCAGCTGCCTTCAGGATAGTCAAGCCTTCAGGAACGGAAGTTTTAATACCATCAATCGTTATGTTAATCACATTAATCCTCCTCTCCTAAATCAGCTTGTCTTCGTAATCAGCAGCAAAATGTCCCAAAGTCGT
Organism: uncultured Syntrophomonas sp.; assembly: GCA_964492475.1. Taxonomy (GTDB): domain Bacteria; phylum Bacillota; class Syntrophomonadia; order Syntrophomonadales; family Syntrophomonadaceae; genus JAAYJK01. Next base: position 820 of record CAZBKS010000151.1, read on the forward strand.
TAGAATTGGGGCTGGAGCTGCTTGACCGAGACCACACAGGCAGGCTATAGACATTACGCCACCCAGTTTCTTCAACAGGGCAATATCTGCAGCAGAACCTTGACCATTTTTAATCTTGCTTACAAGCTCATGCATACGTGCAGTTCCTTCACGACAGGGCGCACATTTCCCGCATGATTCATGTTCAAAGAACTTGGCAATCTTTTCAACTACATCTACCATATCCCGGCTCTCATCCATTACAAACACGGCACCGGAACCCAGTGTAGCTCCAATAGCCGACATGGCGTCGAAGCTGATAGCTGTATCCAGCAGTGATTCAGGGATAAAACCGCCAGATGTTCCGCCGATCTGTACCGCCTTAAACTTCTTGCCCCCGGCAACGCCTCCTCCAAATCCAAAAACAATATCCCGGATACTGGTATCAGTTGGAACCTCAAAGAAGGTTTTATTATTCACGTCTCCGGTAAGAGTCAGCACTTTGGTTCCAGGATAAGATGGAGCTCCAATGGAAGCATACCAATCAGCACCTTTATCGACTATAACCGGTATATTGGCAAATGTTTCAACATTATTAATTATGGTTGGTTTGCCCCATAATCCTTCTACCCCTGGGAATGGGGGCTTAAAGCGAGGTTCACCCCGGTGTCCTTCAATCGATTCGATCAGGGCGGTTTCCTCTCCACAAACGTAAGCACCTGCTCCCATACGCACTTCTATGTCGAAGTCTCCCAGGACTCCTTTGGCCTTAGCCTGATCAATGGCCTGCTCGAGTATGTCAACTACATAGGGATATTCACCGCGGCAATAAATATATCCCTGGCTGGCTCCAATGGCGTAACCGCATATTGCCATACCTTCCAGAACGCTTTGAGGATCTCCCTGCATGATCAAGCGATCCTTATATGTACCGGGTTCACCTTCGTCAGCATTACATACTACATACTTGATATCAGAGCTGGCCTGATTAGCAAAAAACCATTTTTGACCGCAGTTGAACCCAGCCCCCCCACGGCCTCTCAGATTGGATTTCTTCACTTCTTCAATCAAGTCTATTTGAGCCATTCCTTTGGCTTTTTCCAGAGCTTTATATCCGCCTGCAGCTACATAATCTTCTATATTAAGCGGGTCTATCTTGCCGTAATTACGCAATACAATGCGCATTTCTTCGGCCATTGTATGACCTCCCTTTCCTAACATGATAAAAAATTCTGCTTACGACTATAAGTTCTTATTTGTATTCCGCAAGAATACTGGAAATTGTTGCTGGGGTTACATCCAGATACGGTTTGCTGTTAACAGTTATTACCGGAGTAGCCTGACATTGCCCTACACATTCAGTAAATTCAAGCGTAAATAAACCATCCTGGGTAGACTCACCCATCCTGATTCCCAATTCCTTTTCCAAAGCAGCCACAACTTCCGCTGCACCGGCTACATGACACGGAGCGCTTTCACATAGCCTGATTACGTTTTTGCCCCTTGCTGCGGTAGAAAACATGGAATAAAATGATGCCACACCGAATGCTTCAGCGGCGGACACCTTGAAAACACGAGCCGCTTCAGCTATGGCCTCCTCAGGTAAATAATTGAGCTGTTTTTCTACTGCATGGAATGCCTCTATTATCCCCCCCGGAACCTCGGCATACCCGGCAATCACTTCTTTGTAACTCACTCACATTCCTCCTTTCCATATTCTTAATAACCTGACCATCCCTTTTACATTTACCAGGCTACAGTTAATTTAACCTTAATACACGACCGGTAAATAATAAATGTTAAAATAGGCTGCTATTTGGAGTTTATATAAGAATTTAAGAGTATATCTAATGAATGTTTGTATTTTAATAGATTATCTCAATTTTATAAGTGATAAATTGTACAAATTAAATTTATTCCCTTTAGCTTCCCATAAAGCAAGGACTCTTCAAGCTTGCTGCCGGAGAGTCCTTGCGTTTTTTTAATGGTATATTTTTTATTAATTGGCAAGTTTTGATTAATGCCATACGGTAGTATTTTATTACTGAATATAATAATGCTCATAACAATTAGGCATCTTGCCAATTGTTATTATAAATTACTTTTTCATAATCAAGGATAATAATTCATTCCTGGTCTGGGCTCTGGTTTCAAAAATGCCCCGGACTGCAGATGTAATCGTATGTGAACCTGGTTTATTAATTCCCCGCATAGTCATGCACATGTGTTCAGCTTCAATAATCACTGCTACACCGTATGGTTTGAGGGTATCATAAATGCAGTCTGCTATCTGCGAGGTAAGCCTCTCCTGCAGTTGCGGCCGGCGGGCATATACTTCGGTTACCCGGGCAATTTTACTGATCCCCACTACTTTCCCGCCCTTGGGGATATAGGCAACATGTGCCTTGCCATAAAAAGGTAAAAAGTGATGCTCACACATGGAATATAACGGTATGTCTTTAACCAGTACCAATTCATCATGATACTCGGTAAATGACACCTGCAGAAGCTCCCGAGGGTCTATCTCCATACCATAGAATATCTCTTCATACATACTGGCCACCCTACGGGGTGTGTCCTTTACCCCTTCCCGGTTGGGATTCTCACCAATGGCTTCCAATATCATAGCTACCGCTGCTTCAATTTTGCTTTTATCAATGTTATTTTTTTTCATCGGCTATCCTCCGCTAATAATTCTCATGGTTGGCCATGCAAAAACTAATCTAAGGAGCCCAGCGTCCCGGACTTTTTGGTCTGATTCCATTCCGCAGCCATTAAAACAACCCTATAATCTGTCCATTATCCAAAATGTCTATATTCTCAGCAGCAGGTGTCTTGCCCAATCCAGGCATGGTCATAACCGTACCTGCCAGAGCTACAATAAAACCCGCTCCCGCAGACAACCGGGCTTCCTTAACAGATACCGTAAATCCTCGGGGTCTGCCCTTTAAATCCGGATTATCTGATAGTGAATATTGTGTTTTCGCGATACATACGGGTAGTTTACCAAACCCCTGATCCTGGTATTTATTCAGCATCCTCAAAGCCTCAGCGCTGTATGTAACGCCATCTGCTCCATAAATTTCCTGACATACAATGGCAATTTTGTCCTGCAGAGAAATATCATCCTGATATAAGAATTTAAATTCACTGGGAGCTTCGGCCGCTTTGATAACCTTGTGAGCTAATTCTTCGCCACCTTCTCCGCCTTTAGCCCACACCTGTGAAAGGGCCACTTCGGCCCCCAAATCAGCACACTTGCCAGATATATAGGCGATTTCTTCAGCAGTATCAGTGGGAAATTCGTTCAGGGCTACGACTACAGGAACTCCGTACTTGTTAATGTTTTCCAGCTGTTTCTCCAAATTTTGGATACCTTGTTCCAGAGCGAGCATATTCTTTTCCCCCAACTGATTTTTGGGAACCCCGCCGTGGTTTTTCAGGGCTCTCACCGTAGCAACCAGTACCACTGCATCAGGTTGGAAACCTCCATAGCGGCAAACGATATCAAAAAACTTCTCAGCCCCCAAATCAGCACCAAAACCGGCCTCGGTTATCATATAGTCGGCCAGTTTCATTCCCATACGGGTTGCCACAATGCTGTTGGAACCATGAGCGATATTGGCGAATGGTCCCCCATGCACAAAGGCCGGTGTATTCTCAATGGTTTGCACCAGATTAGGCTTTATGGCATCTTTCATCAGCAGAGCCATCGAACCAGCTGCTTTCAAATCATCAGCGGTTACTGGCCTGCCATCAAATGTGTAGGCTACCACCATTTTCTTAAATCTGGCTTTCAAGTCCATTAAATCAGTCGCCAAACACAATGCGGCCATAACTTCTGATGCTACACTAATGTCAAAGCCTGATTCCCGGGGAACTCCATTAATTCTCCCCCCCAGCCCCAGAACTATATTTCTCAATGCTCGTTCATTTAGATCCATTACCCGCCGAAGTACAATCTGCCTGGGGTCGATGTTCAACTCGTTGCCCTGATGCAAGTGGTTGTCCAACATCGCAGCCAGCAAATTATGAGCCGTGGTAACCGCATGGATGTCCCCGGTAAAATGCAGGTTAATGTCTTCCATAGGGAGCAGTTGGGAATACCCACCACCAGCAGCACCTCCCTTGATACCAAAACTGGGTCCCAGGGAAGGTTCGCGCAAAGCTATAACAGCCTTTTTACCCAGCCGGTTCAAAGCCATTCCCAATCCAACCGTATTAGTAGTTTTGCCCTCACCAGCCGGGGTTGGGTTAATAGCGGTGACCAGAACGACTTTTCCAGATGGTTTGTCTTTTAACCTCTCCCAAACGTCCAGGGAAACTTTGGCCTTATATTTTCCATACATCTCAATATCATCTTCATTCAGGCCAATAGATTTTGCTACCTCCAGGATAGGGATCATTTTCGCTTCCTGGGCAATTTCAATATCCGTCTTCATCAACTCTTACCTCCTAACAGCCAATTCAACTGCTTGATATGTCCCTCAAATAGATTTTATATCCTAGTTAATTGCTGGTTTTGTTTATTTCTATCCTTATTAATCTATCATACCTGAAGTTAATTCTGAAGATGCAAATGACATTATTCACAATTTGGGTAGGAAGCAAGGGGACATTCTTTTTGCTTCCTACCTGAATAAGAGGTTGCATATGTAGATAGACGCTATGAACCCGGTTATATCGGCAGTGAGTCCAGTAACTATTGAATAACGGTATTTCTTTATCCCTACCGATCCAAAATATACCGTTAGTATGAAGAAGGTAGTATCTGTCGTTCCCTGCATAACTGATGCCAGTCTGCCGATAAATGAGTCTGGCCCGTATACCCGCATCAGATCCGTAGCCATACCCAGGACCGCACTTCCGGACATGGGACGCATAATAGCCAGGGGCAGCACTTCAGAAGGAGCACCGATCCTTGATGTTAAGGGTTCTAAAATCATACCCAGATAATCCATCGCTCCTGAAGCACGAAACACTGATATAGCTACCATCATTCCTACCAGGAAGGGTATTA
>CAZBKS010000152.1:0-5816 GCA_964492475.1 uncultured Syntrophomonas sp.
AATACCAGGTTTAAGACTATGAAAACAGAAGCCAACTTTAATAATGACATAGGGCTGCCTATGACGGTATTTAAATTGGAAAGAGAAGATCAGGCGGCAGTACTGGAGATGGCCATGAGAGGCAAAGGAGAAATCCTCAGATTAGCGGATATTGCCAGACCTACCTGTTCTGTAATAACTAATGTTGAAGGAGTCCATCTGGAAACCCTGGGAAGCGTAGAAAATATTGCTGATGCTAAATGTGAAATTTTAGCGTTTCTTGAAGAACAGCATTTTGCTCTTATACATGGCGATAATGAAATACTGCTTAAAGCGGCATCAAAATATCCCTGCCGCCTATATACTTTTGGGTTTAAAAATGATTGCGATTTCAACATAAATAAAATTACCTCCCATGCTCAGGGTATGTATATTGATATGCGTCTGTTGGGAAAGCCGGCCCGGTTCCATTTTCCCCTTCCCTCCGAGCGTCTGGCATCCAATATTGCCGCCTGTGTTGGGGTGGCATTTCTAATGGAAATTGATATGGATTCTATACAGGTCGGTCTGGAAAGGTATAAGCCTTCTGGAAACAGACTGAATATAACCCGTTTTGCAGAGGGTGGAGCTCTAATTAACGACACCTATAATGCCAATCCATTATCGATGGCCGCAGCACTGGAAACTGGCCGGGAAATGGCAGGAGACGGTAAGCTGCTGGCAGTTTTGGGTGATATGTTCGAACTGGGAGAGTATGAAGTTAAAGGACATATCGAGGTGGGGCAAAAAGCCTTTGAGCTTAATCTGGACACTTTGGTGGCAGTAGGAAGTCTGGCCCGATATATTGTGCGGGGAGCGTTGGAGGCAGGAATGGCTGCTCAGAAGGTTCACTATTTTGAAGACAAAAGCGAGAGCATAAAATTTATTCAGCAAATATTTGATAAAAGAGATACAATAATTTTTAAAGCATCCCGGGGTATGCAGTTGGAAACCTTGGTGGATGAGTTACTGAAATAGGGTTAACCTTAAGGGCAGGATTATAATAAACATCAATAATCAAGAAACTGGTTACACGGTGTCTGAAGGAGATAGGTTGATGCAAGGATATGAATTTATTTTTAATACCATATTGGCGGCGGGAATCTCAATATTAATATCCATAGCTATGGGGCCGTTTATGATTCCTTTTTTGACCAGGCTAAAAGTTGGACAGAATATCAGAGAAGATGGGCCCCAAGGACACTTGAAAAAGGCTGGTACTCCTACTATGGGCGGTATAATTTTAATTACCGCAGTTATGGCAGCCAGTTTTATTATGGCCGGGGCAAGTGTAGAAGTCTTGGTGGCGGTTCTGGTTATGCTGGCTTTTGGAGGAATTGGGTTCTGGGATGATTATATTAAAGTGGTCCTCAAACGTTCACTGGGATTAAGAGCCCGGGAAAAAGTGGGCCTGCAGCTCCTGGTGGGGATATTGTTTGCTCTGTTTCTGATATTTTACCTGGATCGAGGAACTACTATAGTTATTCCCTTCAGCGGCAATGTTATTGATCTGGGATATCTATATATACCTTTTTTAGTATTTGTTTTACTCTCGGCTTCCAATGCGGTAAATCTAACTGATGGACTGGATGGTTTGGCCAGTGGGGTTACCTTCCTGGTAGCAATAGCTTTTTCGATAGTCTCGTTGATGTCTGCCCACTATAATTTGACCATATTTTGCGGTGCCGTAGCCGGGGCCTGTCTGGGATTTCTGGTATTCAACCGTTATCCGGCTCGAGTTTTTATGGGGGATACCGGATCGATGGCTTTGGGTGGGGCAGTTGCTGCTGTAGCCGCTATAACCCGATCCGAAATAGCGCTGGTAATTATTGGCGGAGTATACGTAATAGAGACTCTCAGTGTAATTCTACAAATAATATCTTACCAGACTACTGGCAAAAGAATATTTTTAATGGCTCCCCTTCACCATCATTATGAACTTAAAGGGTGGCCGGAGAAGAAAGTGGTTCGAGTATTCTGGATGGCAGGCCTCTTTTTTGTCATATTAGGATTGTGGAGCTTGAAAGGACTGGGATAATCATCATTTATCCAGTCTTCAGTATTAGCATATAAAAGGAAGTGTTGTTCGGTGCATCTGGAGAATAGAAGAGTACTGGTAGTCGGTTTGGGGAGAAGTGGGCTGGCAGCTGCAGAAATTCTAAACCGACGTAAAGCTCAGGTAAGTGTATGCGATAGAAAAGCAGCAGATGAACTACATGCCGATATTGAAATACTGAAGTCGGCTGGAATTAAAGTTTATGCCGGTGAATACCCGGCAGTAAGCAAAGAAAAATACGACCTTTTGGTTGCCAGCCCTGGAATATCTCTGGACATCCAACCTTTTCAGCAGGCATACCAGGAAGGTATTCCCGTTATTGGAGAGCTGGAACTGGCCTACCAGCTAAAAAACAATAAGACTCAGATACTGGCTATTACCGGAACTAATGGCAAGACTACAACTACCGCACTTCTGCAGCAAGTTTTGGCCAGAGATGGTAGAACGTCGTTTTGTGCGGGAAATATCGGGATTGCGTTAACAACTCTGGTAGATGAGGTGGGGGATGCAGATATTGTGGTTGAGGTTTCCAGTTTTCAGCTGGAAACCATTGTTGATTTTCGTCCCGGAATTTGCGGACTATTAAATATTACTCCCGATCATCTGGATAGACATAAGAGCATGGCAGCATATATTAAGGCCAAGGAAAAAATATTCAGCCGGCAAACCGAAGATGACTTTGCAGTATTGAATTACGAAGATCGTACTATAAGAGAGATAGCCGCCGGATGCCCGGCCCGGGTATTTTATTTTTCTTCCGAACAGGTACTCCAGGAAGGCGCCTTTATCGAGGATAATTACCTGGTCATTGCTGCGGATGATAAAAAACAAAGAATCTGCCCTCTGGACCATATTCAATTAAGAGGTCGACATAACCTGGAAAATGTTTTGTGTGCAGCGATGATGGCTTATCTGGGAGGGGTGCGAGCACAATCCATAGCAGACACGCTGGCAGAATTCAGGGGCGTAAGACACCGTATGGAAGAAGTAATATTAAAGGATGGCATACTCTATATAAATGACTCCAAGGCAACCAATCCAGAATCAGCCATTAAGGCCCTGGAATCATTTGAAAACCCTATTATACTTATAGCCGGGGGCAGGAACAAAGGTTCCGATTTTGAGAAGCTGGCTCTATTGATACTCCAGAAAGTAAAGGAATTAGTACTGCTTGGAGAAGCCAAAGCTGAGATTAAACAGGCAGTCATGGATGTGAGCTACAAGAATATACATGAGGTAGAAGGTTTTGAAGAGGCAGTTGTTACTGCCCAAAAACTGGCTCAGGCTGGAGACGTGGTTTTATTATCCCCGGCCTGCGCAAGCTGGGATATGTTCCCCAGTTATGAACATCGAGGAGATCTGTTTTGTCAGCTTGTAAAGTCCATAATTTAGTCATAGCTGGAGACATAGCATAAGCATAACTTCAGGGAGGAAAGGTAATTTGAGATTAAAAAAAGGACCGCCTGATTTTATTCTCTTTGTAACTACACTGGCACTGCTGGGTATTGGACTGGTAATGGTATTTAGTTCCAGTGCAGTAACTGCGGGAGTCAAGTACGATGACCCTTATTTTTTCTTTAAAAAACAGCTCTTATGGAATGTAATAAGTATTGCTGCCATGATAGTAGTAATGAAGATAAATTATCTGCGGCTGCGAGAATTAGCTTTGCCTTTGATGGTGGTCGCTGTAGTATGTCTTATACTGGTCCTGACTCCTCTAGGGATTGAAACCAAGGGCGCCAGCCGCTGGTTGAATCTCGGAATAACTGGTTTTGCTCCCTCTGAACTGGCCAAATTGGCTATGGTTATGTTTTTGGCCCGGACTATGGATATTAACCTGGAGAAAATGAAAGAATTTAAATCCGGTATTGCTCCGTATATACTGCTGATTGCATTTGTTTGCGGATTAGTAATGTGCCAGCCTGACCTGGGAACATCTTGTGCTATTGCCGGGACGGCATTTTTTATGATGGTAGCCGCCGGAGCCAGGATGACTCATCTAGGTATGCTGGCCCTTGGCGGGGTTGGGGTGGTTGGAATTCTTATTAAAATAGAACCATACCGTATGCAGCGATGGACGGCATTTTGGGACCCATGGAAATATGCCAGTGATGAAGGTTTCCAAACTATTCAGTCTCTCTATGCCCTGGGTTCAGGAGGATTATTTGGCCTGGGCCTGGGAAGGAGCAGACAGAAGTTTTTTTATCTCCCTGAACAGCATACCGACTTTATTTTTGCTATTTTGGGAGAAGAATTAGGTTTTATTGGAGCTTCGCTAATTGTTGCTTTATTTCTTTTGTTTGCCTGGCGTGGATTTAAAACGGCTATTTATGCGCCTGATACCTTCGGAAGTCTCCTGGCAGCTGGAATTACCATAATGATTGTATTTCAGGCCGCAATAAATATTGGAGTTGTTTCCGGTGTACTGCCGGTTACAGGAATTACGTTGCCGTTTATCAGTTATGGGGGATCTTCTTTATTATTTACTATGGTAGGTGTTGGCCTGTTGTTGAATATTTCACGTTATAGTTCTAATCGTTAATGCCTGTATATTGACTTATAGCTTAATTGCTGGGTGATGTGTAATGGAATGAGGTTCTATAAGCACATTGAAGAAAAGGAGATTAAAACTAATGAAGGTTGTTATAAGCGGAGGAGGTACGGGAGGACATATTTATCCTGCTCTGGCCGTTGCCAGAGGGATAAAAGACAGGCTCCCCGATACTAATATTTTGTATGTGGGCACCCGGGAGGGACTGGAAAATAAAATCGTTCCTGCAGCTGGATTCGATTTTGCTGCTATAGACATTTCAGGACTTAACAGGTCATCTATCCTCAAGGCTTCTGCATCATTGGCCAAGTTTCCCAAAAGCATATTCCAGGCCTGGAACATAATAAAGCATTTTCAACCTGATATCGTGGTGGGAACCGGTGGTTATGTATCTTTCCCGGTGGTATCAGCCGGCACCCTTTTTCCGGGCTGCCGTACTTTTATTCACGAACAAAATGCATTTCCAGGAATAGCCAACCGAAACCTGGCTAAAAAAGTAGACTGCACTATGATTAATTTTCCTGAGGCCGCCCGGCACCTGAAGGCTAAAAACATAAAGGTTACCGGTCTGCCGGTAAGACAGGAAATTATGACTGTTGACCGGGGACAGGCCATAAGTAAGCTGGGTTTGGATCAGAATGTATTTACCCTGTTGTCTTTTGGAGGCAGCCGGGGGGCTGCTTCAATCAACCAGGCTATGCTTCAGTTGCTGCAGGGATACAGGATTGAGAACATGCAGGTAATTTGGATAACAGGCGATTCTTCTTATGAAGATATCGTTAAGCAAATGGAAGAGTCTGCTTCAGGTCCGTGCAAAGTGATAATAAAACCATTTATGCATAATATAGAGGATGCTATGGCCGCAGCTGATCTAGCCATTTGCAGGGCAGGAGCCAGTACTCTAAGCGAGTTGACCATACTGGGTCTGCCGGCTATTTTGGTTCCTTATCCTTATGCTGCCGAAAATCATCAGGAAAAGAATGCCCGGGCGTTGATTGAAAAAAAAGCTGCCGAGATGGTTATCGATGAGTTTCTCGATGGAGATACTCTATATAAAAAATTGGAAGAACTAAGGGCTAATAAATCCCGGTTACAGCAAATGAGTATAAATATGAAAAAAGAGGCACGGCCTGATGCGTTAAACAAGATACTGGATATTATATTAAAATAGTGTATACTTTGTATTTATAG
>CAZBKS010000153.1:0-5814 GCA_964492475.1 uncultured Syntrophomonas sp.
TGCGGTGGCCAGGTATATGGATGCCTCAGCCAGAGGTATTCTGGCTTCAGGCATACCCACCAGTTGAACTGCAAGGGCTGCTGCGCTGGCCAGGGTCAGAGCATAGGGGTCGGCCAGGCCGATATCTTCGGCAGCATGGACCACCAGGCGCCTGGCTATAAACATGGGGTCTTCGCCCCCTTCCAGCATAACTGCCAGCCAGAATACAGCTGCATCAGGGTCAGAACCCCGGATGCTTTTAATAAAGGCCGAGATGCTGTCATAATGACTGTCACCCTTACGGTCGTATTTTATCATCGGCCGGGCCAGAATTTTTTGCAGCATCTGTCCATCGATTACTAAATTACCGTTTTCATTTGAATAGGAATTTACGGCTGTTTCCAGTATGTTCAATGCCATACGAGCATCACCTTTACAGAAGGCGGCAATGGCAGCGACACTTTCCTCATTAATAGAGATATTAAAGTTGCCCAACCCCCGTTCTCTATCTTGCAGGGCTCTGTTAATAATTGTGTTCAGATGTATATCCTGCAGAGGTTCCAAAATATACAGCTTAACGCGTGATAACAGAGCATTGTTAAGCTCAAAGAGAGGATTTTCAGTGGTGGCACCTATCAAAAGCAGGGTACCATCGTCAACAAAAGGCAGCAGCACATCCTGCTGACTTTTGTTGAAGCGATGAATTTCATCTACAAACAATATGGTTTTCTGTTGATAATATTTAAGCCTTTGCGAAGCATCAGCAGCAATTTTACGGATATCATTTACTCCGGCAGTAACTGCCAAAATGGATTCAAAATGGGCCCGGGTTATACCGGCAATAATTCCTGCAATGCTGGTTTTGCCGGTTCCAGGGGGGCCAAAAAAAATCAAGGAGTGCAGCTGGTCTTTATCAATTAATTTTCGCAAGCTGGAACCAGGTCCCACCACATGCTCCTGTCCAATTACCTCATCCAGACTGCTGGGGCGCATTCTATAGGCCAGAGGTGCATTAAAATCCTTTTTCCCCAGATCAAACAAATCCATTTTTCTACCTCCGTAAATAGCAATCATTGCTGCCGTTATTATAAATCAAAAAAACGTTAACCTACAAGAGGCCACAGCAAAAGCGTCTATTTAACCTGCTGGCGTGGGTTGCCTATAAATGGTACAATGACCGGTAAAAGGAGGGCTACTGTGAAAATAGCAGTATTGATGAGCGGGGGAGTAGATAGTTCGATGGCCGCCCTGCTGCTCAAGGAAAAAGGTTATGATATATTCGGCTTGACCATGATTAATTGGGATTTAAAAGCAGCTGAACAGGCAGCAGCAGCAGCCCGTTATCTGGGCATAGGCCATCAGGTAATGGATTTAAGGAAGATATTCTATGAAAAAGTCATAGAATATTTTTACCGCGGCTATGAAAAGGGCCTTACTCCTAATCCCTGCGTTGAATGCAATCGGCATATTAAATTTGGAGCTTTGCTGGAATATGCCCTGCAGCTGAATTGTGACCAGGTGGCTACCGGCCATTATGCCCGGGTGGAGTTGGACAGCAATAGCAAGCGGTATCTGTTGAAAAAAGGTGTCGACCAGACAAAAGACCAGAGTTATTTCCTGTACGGCTTAAATCAGCAGCAGCTGGGCAGAAGCTTATTTCCCCTGGGCAGTTTGAACAAAACCGAGGTGATGGAAATGGCCAGGGAGGCAGGGATAAAAGGGGCAGTGAATCCGGAGAGCCAGGAAATATGTTTTATTAATGGCGACTACCGGGAATTTATACAGGATAAAGTCAAGCATCATCCGGGTGAGGTGGTTGACTTAAACGGAAAAAACCTGGGCAGCCACCGGGGCCTTCCTTTTTATACCATCGGACAGCGCCGGGGGCTGGGTATAAGTGCCGGACGACCAATTTATGTCACAGCCCTGGATAATGACAATAACCGTTTGATAATTGGGGATGAGACGGATTTATACCATGATTGTCTGTTGACCGAGGATAATAATTTTATTTATCATGAAAATATTGATTTTCCCATCCAGGTAGAGGCAAAAATAAGGTATGCCAGCCAACCCGCTCCAGCGCAACTGGCAAAGGTTTCAGATGATCGGCTGCAGGTTGCATTTGAAAGTCCGCAAAGGGCGATTACCAGTGGACAGTCAGCAGTTTATTACGTGGATGACTATGTGCTGGGCGGAGGTATAATCGTTAAGGCGCTTAATTGAAACGTGGATTCCATTACAAAAAGTAATATGAGGCTTCCAGCAAGATACTATTATGTTGTAATGCGTTGAAAAACGCATTTTTTTTTGTTCCAAGGGAAACAATATTTTTAGTATGGAAGGGAGAAGTTAAATGAAACTGCGTCATATTAAGCAGATGCCGGTCTTCCTCGAAAATAGTGCTGAAGTGGTGGGTACAGTTCAAAAAGCAGTCATCGGTGATGACTTCCGACTCAGTTATGTGGTGATAGAAAGAGCGGAAAACTCGCCCGGTATGATAACGAGGGAGGATTTGCGTTTGGAAGAAGAGGCTCTGCTGATTAGAGATGTGGATTGTATTAAATCTTATAAGCATGGGGAAGAATTATCCATATATGAACAAAAGCTGGGAGATATCGTATTTGATAATAGGGGGCGTGAATTGGGCAAAGTGAGTGACTTTATTCTTTCGGCCCGGGATAAAAAGGTACTGGGTATCGAGGTGTTTTCCGGAGCCATTGGAGATTTGCTGCATGGCCGACAGGAGATAAGCCTGGAGCAAATATGCTGGAAAAGTGCCGAAAGTGCGGTGGTAAGTGATGAAGGGAGAGAAAACACTTGGTAAATAAATGTCCGGTTTGTGGCGGACTGCAGGTAGGGAAAGTTGGCAGCGACCAGTATTATTGCTGGAACTGCTATTTGGAATTTAATTATCATCAAGGCAGATTAAATCTGTATGAAGTAGCTGAAGATGGGTCGCTGCTGGCAGTAGAGGAATCATCGCAGATATTGTAGAGACTTGGAGGTGATATTGTTGAAGGATATGTTCAGCGCAGTATTATTGGGGGCGGTAATAGGAGCTGCCGCAACCATGTTTTATTTGAACAATGAAGATGAATTGAGCGGTGCGGGCCGCCAGCTGAGAGCCAGTACCAGCAATGCCATCAACTTTTTAAGCAGTATAGGTCAGGATATCGATCATAACATGAGGAAGCAGGGTTGACAGTGAAATTGAGCTCCAACTATTGGTACCGTTATCTGATCTTTGCAGGGGTGGCATTAGCCGCCTCTTATTTTTTTTATTTGGTTTGGGATGTAATTACAACGTTCGCTCTGGGGGGGATGATTGCATATCTTTTATATCACCCGGTAATATTCATGCAAAAACATGGTTTTAAACGACTATATGCCATATTAATTTTATATTGTATAGCTTTTGGCGTTTTAGGACTGATTTTATATGAGGGTGTTCCTCGCCTGATAAATGAATCTGGTCATCTGCTGGAACTGTACCCCCAGCTTGAAGAAAGGGCCGAACAAATCGCAGAAGAAATTGATGGTATTTCCAAACCGGTTCAGATAGACCGGCTTATTACAGATAATGTTAATAAAATTGAAAGCGCAGTATATAAAGGATTGGAAAACTTTATAGCAAGTATTTACAACGTCTTGAGCAAAATATTCATTCTTATACTGGCGCCCATTTTAGCATTTTACATCCTGATGGATTGGGAAAAAATCCAGACCGGGATACTGAACTTGTTTTCACCCGGATTCAGGCGCGAACTGCAGGCATTAACTGCAGACATTGATAAAGTATTAATTGATGGAATTAAGGGTAGCATTTTGATAGCAGCAATTGTTGGTAGTCTGGTTGGCTTATCGGCCTTGATACTGGGAGTTAAATTTCCTCTGATAATCGGCTTATTGGCCGGGGTAACCAATATGATTCCATACTTCGGTCCATTTATAGGAGGAATTCCTGCGGTGGTAATTGCCTATTCGGATTCTTTCCGGCAGGCAGTATATCAAGCCCTGGCTATATTTATAGTCCAGCAGATCGAAAGCAATATCGTAACCCCCAGGATACTGGGAGGTAAATTGGGAATGCACCCGCTGTTTATTATCTTTGCCCTCCTGGCCGGCGGCAACCTTTATGGGATCTGGGGCATATTGTTTGCAGTACCGGTTGCTGCTATGATTAAAGTAACTATTTCCTGGGTATATTTGCGATTTGCCGCTTGAGGAAAATACTAAAAACTTGTTATAAGTTGACATAAAGGGTTTTATACCAGAAAATAGATAAGAAAAAAGTATTGTCGGGAAAGAGGAGGCCTGGTCGTGAGAGATAGTGGAGAAATAAGAAAAGCTTTCCTGGATTATTTCCAAAAAAAAGGGCATACCGTAATATCAAGTTCTTCGCTGGTTCCAGTCAATGACCCTACATTATTATTTGCCAATGCAGGCATGAATCAGTTTAAGGATGTTTTTTTAGGGATAGATAAGCGTAGCTATCAAAGGGCAACAACATCCCAGAAATGCGTGCGGGCCGGCGGAAAACACAATGATTTGGATACAGTCGGAAGAACTGCCCGTCACCACACTTTTTTTGAGATGCTGGGCAATTTTTCCTTTGGTGATTACTTTAAACGCGAGGCAATACAGTATGCCTGGGAATTTCTAACCGAACTGGCGGGTCTCCCTAAAGAAAAACTCTGGATAACCATTTTTGAGAATGATGACGAAGCAGAGAAATTGTGGCAGGAGGTAGCCGGAGTTGCACCCGAACGAATAATTCGCATGGGAGAAAAGGATAATTTCTGGGCCATGGGCGATACAGGTCCCTGTGGCCCCTGCAGTGAAATACATTATGACCGGGGAGCAGAATATGCCTGTAACCAGCCGGAATGTGCCCTGGGAGTATGTGATTGCGACCGCTGGTTGGAAATATGGAACTTGGTATTTATGCAGTATAACCGGGATGAAGAAGGCAATTTGAATCCTCTTCCGCGTCCCAGTATTGATACCGGTATGGGGCTGGAAAGATTGGCTTCTTTATTACAGGGGGTAGACAGCAATTTTGATACAGATTTGTTTACTCCTGTAATCGCCAGCATTGAAAGAATGACCGGAATTAAATATGAGCGGGGGGAAAAAGGATTTCCTTTCCGGGTCATCGCTGATCACAGCCGGGCCTGTACTTTTCTTATAAGTGATGGAGTCTTGCCCAGCAATGATGGACGAGGATACGTTTTAAGAAGGATACTGAGGCGGGCGGTTAGATTTGGTAGGTCGCTGGGTATAGAAGAGGCCTTCCTCTATAAAAATGTTGATGTAGTAGCCGACATTATGAAAGATGCTTATCCAGAAATAGAAGACAAAAAGGAATTTGTAAAAGAAGTAATCAAGATGGAAGAAGATCGCTTCCTGGTTACTCTAAATGAAGGCTTGAAAAAGGTTGAAGAAATAATAGCAGGTGTAAAGGCCAGGGGCAATGAAATAATTCCCGGAGCAGAAGCTTTTATGCTGTATGATACCTATGGTTTCCCGCTGGATTTGACTGAAGATGTGGCAGAGGAGAATCGCCTGCTGGTGGATAACGAAGGTTTTAAACAGATGATGGAAGAGCAGCGGGAAAGGGCCCGGCAGGCCAACAAGTCTACGGGAGCATTTGCTCAAGAAGTCATTATATCGGAACTTATGCAGAGCGTGACTGCTGGACCAACCATTTTTACCGGTTACGAAAATATCCGGGATGAATCAAGCATAATCGCCATCATCCAGGAAGACCGTTTGGTAGATGAGGTGGTTGATGAGCAGGTATTGGTCGTTACTGCCAGTACCCCTTTCTAT
>CAZBKS010000154.1:0-5804 GCA_964492475.1 uncultured Syntrophomonas sp.
CTCCTCTAATTTTTTTTGTATTTCCTAATTTATAAGGAAAGAGACTTCATTGCTTAAGGCAATGAAATGATTATTTCTCTTAAAATCGCCTCCCTCCCTACATTCGCCAGCGATCCAGGAAATAATTCCTTGACCATTAGCCAAAGCACAATTTAGTAATGGATATCACTGCATTGTTCCTGGCAATGTTTTAACCAAAACATTCCTCGTCTATATCTATAACAGTGGTATCACCAATTTCAAAAACCTTACGAACGGTGCCTATCTGCGGTACAACATTCTTGACAAAGAAACAGGCGCTGGCAACTTTTCCCTTATAGAACTTGGCATCAAAATGGTCGTTCCCTAATTCTTGCAGTTTTTTCTTAGCCAGGAGTCCCTGATCAAGAATCAGCCGTGCACAATAGAGCATCGCGGCCGCGTGAAGAATACGTGTAGCAAATATAGGCATGAGTTGGATTTTGCCTTCCTTGTTATACGTTTGCAGTTGCTGCATAATAGCTATAAAGTCTGCAAAAGCACTGTCAAGGATCTCGAATTCTTGTTCAAAGCCAGCAGCTCCGCTGTTGCTTGTAATGAAACTGCTGATATCATCTATCCAGTTCTTAAACACTTTGCCCTTGGCCATGGTAAATTTGCGGCCTATCAGATCCAAAGCCTGAATATAGTTGGTTCCTTCCCAAATGGAGGTTACTTTGACATCCCGGGCTAATGACTCCACCTCATATTCAGAACAAACTCCATATCCGCCATGGGTTTGAATGGCATCACAGATCAAGGACCAGGCCATGTCTGTGGCGTAAGCCTTACACATGGGATTACTGATCTGGAACATTCCTTCAGCAAATTCACGCTCCTCGGGATCTTCGCTGTCATGGGCCAGATCCAGGTAATAACAGGTTTTGAGTATTAACGCGCGAATAGCTTCTGTGCATGACTTCTGCAGCATCAACATGCGGCGTACATCCTCGTGCTCAATAATACGAACTTTAGGTCCTTTGGGGTCCGTTAGTTTGGTACCCTGGACTCTCTGTTTGGCATATTCGCGAGCCTGGAAGTAGGCCTGGGAAGATGCTGCTAATCCCTGTATTCCTGTATTCAGACGTTCTTCATTCATCATAGTAAACATCTGCTCGATACCATGGGCTTTGCCTTTGGCATCTGGAGGATCACCTATCAAATAGCCCAGGCAGCCATCATTTTCACCATAGGAAAGGCTGCAGGTTGGTGAACCATGTAAACCCATTTTTTCTTCAATACCGGTACAGATTACATCATTAAATTCGCCCAGACTTCCGTCTTCATTTACCCTATACTTGGGCACCAAGAACAAAGATAATCCAGGAACACCTTCTCTGGCTCCTTCGGTTCGGGCCAGCACCATATGAATAATATTTTCCTGCAGGTCATGATCACCGGCCGTGATAAATATTTTATTGCCCTTGATCTTGTATATGCCTGGTGTTTCTGTAGAGAATGCTTTGGTAACATTGGCGCCTACATCTGAACCTGCTCCAGCTTCCGTCAAGTTCATGGTGCCGCCCCATTCTCCCGAAAGCATTTGGGGCAGGAATTTCTGTTTGAGTGATTCACTGGCATACTGCTGAATTACCGATATGGCTCCTGCTGACAAGCCCCAAAAAGAAGTGAAGCCAACATTTGCACCGCACAGCATTTCATAATTGGATTGTATAACGGTGTAGGGCAGGTGCCCTTCTACCTCGCGGTCTGCGTTCCCGGCGCCTAATCCAGCCTCATTGATGGTGGCGAAAGCCTTTTTAAATGAATCCGGGGTTTTTACCTGGCCATCTATAAAGCTAACTCCAATGTTGTCTGAATCTTTGCTGATTGGTGCTATGGCGTCGCGCACAATTTTGAAAGTAGTATCTACGATGGGGTCGATGTCATCAACCCCGTAGTAGTCTCTATAGGCTGGACATGACAATAGCTTTTCCATATCCAACCATTCCTTTAGGACAAATTTCAGTTCCCGCATGTCATATAAAAAATTTGTAACCGACATTAGATTACTCCTTTCCTGAATCCACTAGAAATTAATCTTGAACAAAGGGAATAAGGGGCTCTCCGACACCGATAATCTTCTTTTCCCGTAATTCTGCAATGTATGCATCGGTGTACCCGGCCAGGGTCTTCAGTATAACATCGGTATCCTGGCCCAAGGTCGGAGCTCCGCGCCATACTTTACCTGGTGTACCGCTCATAAGCGGCCTTACTCCTACCCCAAAGACTTCCTCTTGCATAGTCTCGTCTATCCATTTATCAAACAGCTTTCTTTCGTGCCAATGCGGATGATGGGCCATGACTTTCGGCTCATTAACGGGTGTACACGGTACAAGGGCAGCTTCAAAAATATCCGACAATTCTTGCATAGTACGTGCTGCACAGAACTCGGTGATTTTCCCGTGCAGTTCCCAGCCCTTTTCGGATTCCACACCATCCACACCGTTGCCATATTTTGCATAGGGGTATTCGTTTTCACTATCCAACCCCATTGCCTTGAGGGCTCTGTCGTATGGTATGGGTCCCACGCCGGCAAGGTGGAAATCGCCGTCTTTACACGGGAAAATAGTAGCCGGCTGGTAAATGCGCATTTTATTGCCGGTCCTGATCTTGTTGTAATCATTGGTAAGCTGAAGAATATGAGTGTCATCCATCATTCTTATCAGTGTCTCAAACATGGAAGCGTCGATTTCCTGACCCTTGCCGGTTTTTTCAACCACCCGGAGAGCCATTTGAACCGCGTTGGCCAGCAGTAAAGATGTGAGGTAATCGGTAATAAACATTTGAACATAGGTTGGCAGCTGAGGCTCAGCCGGACCCTGGAGATAGGTGTACCCTGACATGGACTGGCACAGGGGATCAAAAGTTGCCTTGCCGCAGAAGTCAGGATCACCGCCGAACCACGGACGCCCAAAGCCGGTAACATGTCCTATAATCAATTTGGGATTGACTTCCCACAGTTCATCCTTGTTTATGCCCAAATCCTCGATCCTGATATAATTCTCCAGCCAGACATCAGACTGCGCGATAAGCCTTAAGAAAGCATCTTTGGATTCGGGGTTCTTCATATTTACATCCATCTCCAAGCTCAACCGGTTTCTGCAATTCTGCGCCCAGCCGGCGCCTACCGACTTGCCATTTACTTTTACCGGCGGCATCTGGCGGCGATAAAAATCACCCCAGTAAGGTCTTTCAACCTGTATTACCTCAGCTCCAAATTCCGCCAGCCACTGGGCTGACATGGGTGCTGCCACGACAGTGGCGGTGAGCAACACTCTCAATCCCGATAGCGGACCGAATTCAGGTATAAGCGCGGGTGCAGGCACTCGTTCCAAGTTCTTGTATTTTTCCATTGATAAATCTCCTCCTTAATTTTTATTATCATAGGTTAATACCTATCCGATGATTAATGAGCTGGCTTTTTCCGTAATGTCGTCAATATTAAACAGCATATTATTCTTCGACTAAAGCAAGGTAAATTTCACATATTGGCGGCAGATCACAGTATTAGAGCAAGTTACCTGCATCTTACTATGTTTATCTGCTCCCGATTATTTGCCTTTTAAATGTCTCTGGTCCAAATGCAAGCCATTCCGGGTCCTCCACCTACGCACATGGATGCTCCGCCAACAGTAGCCCCCAGTCTTTCAAGTTCATGATAAAGGCTGACGATCAGGCGTACCCCGGTTGCGCCGACCGGGTGCCCCAGGCCGATGCCCGATCCGTTGTTATTGATATTGCCGTCCTCTTCAAGGGTTCCGAAGTTCATATCAATACCGTTATTATCTTTAATTAATCTCATACATCCGATCATTTGTGATGCAAAAGCCTCATTGATTTCCCAGTATTCGATGTCACTGTAGTTCAGTCCCGCTTCTTTAAGGGCTTTGGGCATGGCTACCGCCGGTCCCAGGCCCATAACGGCCGGTTCGACCCCTTCGGTACATATGCTTAAAAGCTTCATTAAAGGTTTTACACCCAGTTCATCCGCTTTTTTCCTGGTCATCAATATTACTGAAGCAGAACAGTCATTCATACCTGATGCGTTGGCTGCGGTTACCACCCCGCCTTTTTTAAATGCGGGCGGCAATTTAGCCATGATCTCCATGTTGGTGTTCCGTATGGGATGTTCATCGGTATCAAATACCGCCATACCCTTTCTAGTCTTGTATTCCAAGGGTACAATCTCCCGTTTGAATCGTCCGCCATCAACCGCACGTACTGCACGGGTATGACTGATTAAAGCTAAATAGTCACATTCTTCCCGGGTGATACCATAACGCTCAGCTATATTTTCAGCGGTGCCTCCCATATGCAGGCCTACCAGCGAATCCATCATTCCGTCCATAAAGGCAGGGTCGATACATTTTGTATCACTCATTCTTGCTCCCCATCTCATATTAGGAAGGATATAGGGAATGGTGCTTTGACTTTCGGTTCCTATCACCAGGGCCACTTGAGTCTGCCCCATGGCTAATTTCATAGCGGCTATATCTACTGCCCGCATGCTGGCCGCACAGTTTTGATTGACCATGGTGGCCCCTGATCTGGGATCCAAACCGAGCTTCATACCAACAATGCGGGGTGGCAGCGATCCATTACCATGGCCCATGGTCATCCCCATAACAACTTCATCGATCACCTGGGGATCAATACCGGCCCGTTTAATTGCCTCTCCTGCGGACACCATGCTCAAGTCATTAGCTCTGACATCTTTGATAGTGCCGCCAAATTTGCCTATAGCAGTTCTGCAAGCACTTACCAGTACGACTTCATTATTTAACAAAAAGCGACTCCCTTCTGAATTATTTATTTTTATAAACCGGCTTTCTCTTTTCAGCAAAGGCGTGCATACCCTCTTTCTGGTCTTCACTTGAAAAAGCCATGACAAATCTTGAAAGTTCCATATTCTTGCCCGATATGAAATCCGTCTTCACTCCGCAATTAATGGCTTCCTTGGCAAAGCTCAAGGCTATTGCTGGTCTTGCCATTAATTTGGCTGCCCATGCCCGGGCCTCTTCCATCACCTGATCATCAGCCACCACTTTATTAACCAGCCCTAATTCCAGAGCTTGAGCGGCCTTAACGATATCGCACAGATAAACCATCTCTTTAGCTCTGGCCGGGCCTATCAACTGGGCTAAGCGCTGGGTACCACCACATCCCGGAATAACTCCAAGTGATACCTCCGGCAGAGCAAATAGAGCCTTTTCCCCGGCTATCCTAAAATCGCAGCATAGCGACAGTTCACATCCGCCTCCCATACAAGGTCCGTTTATAGCGGCTATTACTGGTACCCGCAGTTCTTCCAGTTTGTCAAACACCGCATGTACTTTGCCTATCGAGCTGTACGCTCCCAGTGTGTCACGGTCCATCATCTCAGTAATATCAGCACCCGCCGCAAAGGCTTTGCTGCCCCCGGTGATAATAAGTACACTGATTTCAGGATTCTGATCCAAATCCGCCAATAATTCCCCTAATTCGTCAGTCAGCTCTGCACACAGGGCATTCATGGCTTTGGGGCGGTTCAGGGTTATTATGCCTAGTCCCCCTTCCTGGGTATAGAGCAAATTGTTAAATTCCATTTTTTCACCCCACTAGCTACTTTTTGTAGTCATAAAAGCCTTTTCCAGTCTTCATGCCTAACTGATTAGCCCTGACCATCTGACGTATTAAACGGGCACTGCCATAGTGACTATCCTTTAATTCCCTTTCCAATCCTTCGGTAGCACCCACATGAGTGTCCAACCCGACCATGTCTGATAAAGCCAGAGGGCCCATCG
>CAZBKS010000155.1:0-5729 GCA_964492475.1 uncultured Syntrophomonas sp.
AAAATATTTTAAATAGGACTGTTTTTTAATAAAAATCCCCCTTGTGCAGCAGAACTTATTGGCCTGCACAGTAATAAGTGATTGAAGCGCACTAAATAGCGCCTGGTTTCATGAGGGTTAATCAAGACCAACTTGATTTCCAGTCTCCTAAATATGATAGGAATAATGCTTCCATTCCCAATCGGTAACGGAATTACTGAAGTTGTTCACTTCCATATTTTTTATCGCAAGGAAATTATCAATTAATGCCTGGCCTGCACACTGGCATAACCATTCATCGTTTTCCAACTCTATTAAGGCGCGATAAAGGCTCTTCGGTACGATTTCACTCTGTTTCTCGGTATCGTGGTAGAGATCGGTCCTAATAATTTCAGGCGGCTGCAGATTATTCTTGATCCCATCCAGACCTGCCGCTAAAATCCCTGCCAGAGCTAAATATGGGTTGCAGGCTGCGCTGCCGGCTCTAACCTCTACTCTGGTCGCCTTTTTACGTTCTTCAGGTATGCGAACATAGGTGGTGCGATTATCGTATCCCCATCCAATATAGTAAGGAGCAAAGGTATCCGGTTGATAACGCTTAAAGCAGTTGACAGTGGGAGCCAAAAAAGCGGTTAAGGGTCTGGCATGCTTGAGCACTCCAGCAACAAAATTTTTCATAAGTGCAGAAAGCTGCACCGGGTCATCTGCATCATAAAAGACATTTTTTCCACTTTTAATATCATTTAAAGAAAGATGGAAATGGCAGCCGCTACCGCCGGTATCGTTTCGAGGCTTGGCCATGAAGGTGGCAACTAAATCATTCTGTTCGGCGATATCTTTACATATGCCTTTAAACAAACTTCCTTCGTCAGCACTGCGCAGGCTGGGGGTATGACTCCAGTTATATTCGTATTGGCCGGGATAAAACTCATGATTCATGTATAATACCTTAAAATCCATGTCTCTTAGGGTTTTAGTGAGTTTATTCAGAAAGCCCTTGGAGTCGATCCGAATATTGCTGGTATAACAGTTGCCCGTTTGATTTGTATAAGGCTCATAATCACCACCTGGGTTTTTATGGAAAAGGAAAAATTCAATCTCACTGGCCGAGATAGGGTTAAGACCCATATCGTTGTATTCTTTTATCATATTTTTCAAGAACCAGCGCGGGGATTGCATCATCGGCTCTTTATGATAATAAATATCACCCAGCAGCAGGGCGGTATTTTCCAGATAAGGCAAAATGGTAAAGGTAGCTGGATCTCCAATCACCTTCATATCATCATAATACTCGGATAATCCCTTAACCTCAGCCACACTGTTATCCATCCCTATAGCCATAATAGCAGCAGCAAAGGCTATTCCTTCCTCAAAGACCACATCGATCATATCCGCCGGCAGAAGCTTGCCTCGGTTAATACCATTCAGATCTGCAAATTCCAATCTAATCATTTCTATGCCCTGGTCTTTAATAATGCTTTTAACTTCTTCCATTTTCATATGCTTATATTCATTTGCAATTTGGATTACATTACTTTGTTCCATGGTCAGGCACTCCTTTCGCTTAATGCAGTAATATTACTGTCATTCGTTTTTCAGGTTGAGAAATCTCACCGCATTGTTTAGCAACTGCCGGAATAATAAATAAGTATCAGGTAAAGCATCAGTATTTTTATTAAATTCATCTATCGGCAGACTATGCGGCAGTTCTAAATATTCTGTACCGCGGTAAGTTTGATAATATGTTTTTACTATTTCCCTGGTATACTCCGGATGAAATTGAAAACCTACCGCCGGCATACTATTACTGATAAAAATTTGATTGGCGGCTGTGGAGGTATATGCCAGAGATACGCAATTTTCGGGAAGTTCATAGTGATCTCTATGCCACATAAAGCTTACAAAGCCTTCCTCCAGTCCTTTCAGAACTACATGTCCCTCGGCCTCCGGTTTGACTATTACTTTAATCCAGCCAAATTCGATTGCTTCATCCGGGTATATCTTTGCCCCCAGTGCATCGGCTATGATTTGACTGCCCAGACAGAATCCAATTACCGGTTTATTGGCCTTTAGCACCTTGCGGATATAATCTACTTCTACATGCAGCCATGGATCAGCATCCTTGTTCCAGAGATGCTGCGCACCGCCATGCAGGAGAATCAGATCAAAGCTATCCAGCTCTGGAAAGTTATCACCTTTATATACCAACGCTTTTTGAGACTGATGATTATATTCCTGAATCCACAAATCAATATTGGAAAGTTCAGGATGATCTTCATCATGAAAAAATTCAACAATCCTCATTAACTTCTCCTAAATCATCCCCATAGCATAGATGGGGCCTATAGTTGTTTCTTTCACGATTTCCCTGCTCTGATAATCCAGGCAGAGTATATTCCCGGACATATCTGCTACATATACATACGATCCATTTCCTGAAAACAGAATATCTGATACATAAAGATTGTTGGGTAGGTCTACCCTGCTTATCATTTCACCGCTGACCGCATCGAAGCAAAGCAGAGTCTTATCCCTTCCAGCTGATAAAATGGTTTTTCCGTCCGGACTGATACAAAGGCTAAGAACTTCACTGTCATGTCCTTTTAAAGTATTTAAGCACTCCAGTTTCTCAGAATCCCAAATCTTTATCAGAGTATCAGAACTAGCTGTATATAGATATCTGCCATCAGGTGAATAAGAAACCTGATTTACAGCTCTAAAATGGCTGTTCTTTTTTTCATTGATAATTTCACCAGTGGCAGCATCCCAAACTGCCAGCAGATTATCTGAACCAACGGAAGCAAGATATCTGCTGTCAGGACTAAAATCAATATCCAGAACATAACTGCTATGTCCCTTTAATGTCTGCACAGCGCATAAGGTCTCGGCATCCCATATTTTTATACTTCTATCTTTGCTGGCAGTAGCGAAATATTTCCCGTCGGGTGAAAATGCCGCTCCTAGAATGTCACCTAGATGAGCATCCTCAATGGTAGTAGCTTTTTGAGCCTGTACATCCCATACCACAACTCTGCCCGTTTCATCACCACTTACCAGCAGAGTCGTATCTGGAGACACAGCTATCGCATTGCTCTTATGTTCATGTAAAGCCGGCAAATCCATTACTTTTTCCAGATTTGATGAATAGGCGGCCAGGTTGCCGTTTTTCCCGGTGAAAAACATCAGCTCTTCATTAAGGGCGAGAGCACCATTAAGCTGAGCGAAGTCGACATCAACGCTTCCATCCCCTTCAGCCGAATAGGCCATGCTATCCACGGTCTGATTGGATACTATAAGGAATGTACCTATTGCTAAACAGACGGCAATTATTAACCAGTATCTCTTCAATGCTATCATCTATCTTTCTCCTCTCTTTCATCACCAGTGTTCTATACAGCCTCGCTACGGCTTTGCAGCAGCTCCGATGTTCTGAATAATGAAGTGTTTAATTGTCCTATCTCCTCTTTCGGCAGAGTTCCCGAGTAACGCAGGGGAGGAAATATCATATACATGAAAGACCCGCTTATGGGAGATAGTACTATGGTATACTTATCATCCTCGATCCATATCTCGCCGGTTTCCAGATCCAGGAGACTTAGTATACTTATCAGATTGGCATCATTGTTTAACTCTTCAATAAGTTCTTCATCTATATCCTCCTGATGTTTGAAGTAGGCCTTTCCTTTACTCACGATCCCGTGATAATAAAGCCGGATAGGGGTTTTATTTCTTGCCAGCCCCTCTTTCTCAATCTCTCCCATAATTTGAAGAGAATACAGGCCACCCAGCAGGGACTTTTTCTTTTTACATATGATTTTCACTTTTGCCAGGGGGGGAGGGGGATTGGCAAAAACCACTTCCTCACCGCATACTTCCATCTCACCCCAATAGGGCGTGAATTGGGCTGCTAAATATTCCAGATTGGTCCTGGCATAAGCATCAATTTTTTGCTTCACAGCTTATCCACCTCATTTCAGAGCCATTTGAACAAAATCGATTCCCATTTCTTCTTCTAATGACATCGGTTCGAAAAGTTTCCTTTTCATAACGAATTTCACCCAGATCAGGGCATAAACTATACAGACTACAAGAGCAATGGCGGCGTACTGGTAAATCATCATTTTGGTAACAATGTCACCCCAGATTTGCCAAATGGCGTAAAGCATACCTAAACTACCGACAATCTGGGGTATTGGATAGCCTGGAGTTTTGTAGGGACGCTCCAAATTGGGAGACCTGTTACGCATTACGATTACAATAATGTGGGTTAATATATAGGCTAACAACCAGCAGGTAGCAGCCGACATTATCAAGATAATAATCTGTTCGATTCCTGCAATGCCCATTGACAATAGCAACGCATATACAGCACCTACCAGAATAATCCCCACCCAGGGAGTTCTGAATCGGGGGTGAATTTGAGCCAGGCATTTGGGTGCTTCCCCCTCTTTGGCCATGCTGTAGAGCATTCTGGGAATAACCGCCATGAAGGTATTAACCGAACTTGCTGTAGCCAGGATGGACACTATCCCTATCCATATTTCTCCCGCCCGGCCCAAAATAGCTTGGGCTACCAGAATATGCGGAATATCAGAGAAAGCTAAAGCTTCGGCAGCTACATACTTAATAGAAGCAAAGCCATATAATACATTGACTATCACAATAACAACCAGTCCAATAATCATCGCCATCGGAATATTCCTGCCCGGATTGTCGATCTCTTCAACCAGTGGACAAACAAATTCAATCCCTATGTACAGCCAAATAGCCAGTGCGGTAAGACCCAAAACTGAAAATCCCAATGGATTGAAAGGCATTTCCGGGATAGCAGGAGCCGGCAGCCCCAGGTTAGTCAAGCCGATCAGGCCCAGCAAACTCATCGAAATAATCATAGTAACCGTCAAAAAAATCTGCAGTTTGGCGAATACATCGACACCCAATAAATTTGCCACAGCAAATATGGCCAGTAGAATCATGGCGAAGAGAACCGGAGAGAACTCCGGTGCAAAAACCCCGTTAAAGACAGCTCCTGCAACCGCTAATTCTGCTGGCACGGTTAAAAAGCTCATGTATACATATCCGGCCAAAATACTTATTATTCCAACCACCGGCCCAAAGGCCATACGCGCATAGACGTTTAAACTACCTGATTTAGGCAATGATGTAGTAAGCTCGGCAAAACTTTGGGCAGAGAACAATTGCAGAAACCAGGCGGCAATCATGGCAAATATAAACCCCCCGCCCGCCATACCCATGCCCTGACCCAAAGTAACCAGAGTACTGGATGCTACTACTAATCCTACCGCTACTGAAAATGCGGCTAAAAATCCCAGTTTTTTTTGATCTCCCATAACGACTTTCTCCCTTCAATAGTATTGATTCCTGAGCTTATATTAGCGACCTGATTCTATCCATTTGCTCCACAATATTAATCACTTCCTTTGTCCAGCCCTCTCCATTCCTTATCTGAGCCTAAAATGTTGGGAGCTATCTTCTAATTGATAAAAGCCTGCCGGTCCATGTGCTTTACCCGCAGGCTCCATTGCCTTAACCAAAAAGCCTGTAGGGTTATTCCCACAGGCCTCTTTGCCGATTTCTTTCTATTTCTTTTTGCTACTGCCTGCAACGCTCTCGTTTTCAGGTATCTTCACTAAAAACAACAAATCCGCAGGGTTATTTCCTGCGGGCTTCTTTGCCTTAACAAAAAAAGCCTGTAGGATTATTCCCACAGGCCTCTTCGCCGATTTTTT
>CAZBKS010000156.1:0-5726 GCA_964492475.1 uncultured Syntrophomonas sp.
TCCAGTCTTCAATTTCTTTTAAATCTATACCAAGGTGTTTACATGCTACCTCAACTGAAATACCATATTCTTTGGCCAGACCATGCAGCGAACACCCCGGGTAATAAGCTACACTCATCATTTATCCCTCCCTCGTCGCTGGTATATTTCTAAACATACGCCGAACCTGCTGTACACCTTTAATTCGGGAAGGGATGGGATTCAACTTGCCTTTGAAAAACATTTTCATCCCCATATCAGCATCTTTGGTATACTGTTTGGACCTGATATTAAACTCCACACTCAGCAATGCTTCTGGCACTCTGCCAAATCTTTTGATATGACCCAACATCAGTTCATGGAAAAGTTCTACGTTAGGTCTGGTAGCGGGAACACCCTGCTTGTAAGCCTTTTCTCTCAAATAGTCCATTATTTTGGGAATGTTAATGGATGACGGACATCTGTCAACACATAACTGGCAGGCCACACATGACCATAATGCATCCATTTTTAATAGTCTTTCTTCTTCTCCAATTTTTATTAATTGAATTATCTTCCTGGGAGTAATATCAAATATATGGGCATTGGAACACCCACCGGAACATTTGCCGCACTCCATACACATTTCAATATCGGTATGGCAGTGTTCTTTGATTTCCTCCCGTAGGGAGTTGCTGGTTTGATCTATTCTCCAAGCATGGTAGAAGTCTGCAGTATTAAGCATTTACTCGCCCCCTAATCCTGATTGAACAGGGCTATAACATCTGCTGCAACTGCTGCCCCCTGATACTGTGCTCCCAGGCTTTCTACCGGAAATCCGCAGCCTCCGGCAAAAAATACTCTATCCCCCGTTTGAGTTGGATGCCCGGGAATATAATCGATAAAACCATACTGATCTGTTTTGGCACCAAACATTTCGGCCAGTTCTTTAGTCGTTTCTGCCGGCACCATAGCGTTGGCCAGCACGATCATATCAGCTGCCACTTCCACCGGCACACCCATCAAGGTGTCTTCCGCTCTCACCAATAGTTTTCCATTTTCCGGCAGCACTTTAGCTGGACGACCCCTGACATAACGCACGTGTTTGTCTTCCATTACTGACCGCGCAAATTCCTCATACTCCTTACCGGCCGCCCGATAATCCATATAAAACACAAAGCATTTGGCATCCGGATTAATATCTTTCATCAGTCCGGCTTCTTTGGCAGTAAACATACAGCATATTTTGGAACAATACGGATAGCCTTTGGACCGATCACGAGAACCAACACATTTGAAAAACGCTACTACCTGGGGAAGATCCTTTTTATCCCAGGATTCCATTTCCCTTAATTTCCCTTCAAACTCCAGGGCAGTGAAGACATTATCGAATGAACCATATCCATATTCCGCATATTCCGAGGCATCGTAAAAACCAAATCCGGCAGCCAGAACTACTGCATCAAATTCCATCTGTTCATTGCTGCTCAGCTCTACCGCAAATGATTTATCTTTTTTCTGCACTGACTTTACAGTAGTGTTTAATTTAACTGTGACATTAGGTATTTCTTCCAGCATCTTAACTTTTTGAGCAACCATTTCCTGAGGATTATCCCAGCGCGGAAAACTACCGTACAGCTGTTGCATAATACCGCCGAGATGGTCTTCTTTTTCCACTAAAATGGCCATATAACCCGCACTGCCTATTTTAATGGCTGCTTCCATCCCGGCCATTCCTCCCCCGATTATGAGTGCTGTTTTTTCGCTATTATTCATTTACTAATCTCCTTTCCCAAACCCCATAATCATCTTTAAAAAACCCCATTTTTTTCAGAACCGGCTCAACCGGGGTTGAATTTGCATTAAACCCGATTTCTTCAATTGGAGCTCCTAGTGCCAGGGCTATAAGCTGTCCTAAATCAATGACCGGAATATCATAGGGGCCAAAACCTCTCTTTTTAAGTTTGGGCTGTTCCCGGTCCAGGGCTACGTTGCATCCCGGGCAGGTAGTAGTCATTAATTCTACGCCTTCTTCTTTGGCGCTATCGAACTTCCTGGCCAGATGCGGCTGAACCACGTTTTCCGGGTGAGTAAATCCCCGCCCCACTGCATAAGCGCAGCACATTCTTCTTTCTTTATAAAAAACCGGAGTTGCTCCCAGGGCTTCGTAAATCTCTTCATGGAAAGTTGGCAGATCCCCTTCATCCAGGATACCGTACTGTTGTGCCAGGTAATGACAACCATAGTGAGAAGCTATTTTTATGCCGGTTAAAGGTCTTACTACCAGTTTCTTTATCCGGTCCAACAGCAGATAATACAATTCCTGCACATGGTAAACGGTACTGCCTCCTTCGTAATGGTATCCCCACTGGCCAATCAAATCGTTAGCCATTTTTTTATACTCCGGATGATGATCCAGAATATGCTTTAATTCTTTATTATAGCCAAAACACCCATTGCAGAAAACATAGGTGTCCAGACCATATTTCTGCTCTACCATGGCCAAGTTGCGGGCGGTGACTGCCAGCGAAGGCTCGGCAGGATACCCGGAACAGGTTAAAATATATCCCGAACAACAACTCTGGTCAGGATCTTTCACCACTTCTATTCCCAATTTCTTAAGCACAAACTCAACGCAATGCTCAGTCCCCGGGTATTCCATACTGCCGGTACAGCTTCGGAACAGAAATATTTTTTCCGGGATTTCCGGAATGCGCTCCTGGGGTTTAATTACCCTCTTCTGTGTCATAGCGCTCATCTACTAATCTCCCCCCCAAAAATGTAAGTGTCACTGGTTTTTCTTCTCCTTTTTCCTGTACCTCATCCAGTGCTTTCATCCAAGCCAGTGCACCAGTCTGTTCGAATATAGCTCCATACTCTGCAATAGCTTTCTCTGATACTTTCGGCCAAGGTTCAACACCTATTCCTTCTCTCAGGCCCTTTATCTTCTCTATACCTTTTTTACCAGGAATAAAGGTCAGGCCACCTGTAAGAGATCTATATGCATACTTGTTTATGGGTGTAACGTATTTAAGTCCATAACCATTCTCCAGAGCCAGGTAACGCAGCTGCATCATAAGCAGAGGATAATGAATATCAACCGGGCATACTCGATAACAATTCGCACACCACAGGCATCTCCATATTTCCTCGCTTTGCAGTACTCTATCAACTTCTCCCAACAGAATATCATGCACAATCTGCCGGGGATTATAGGACGGATGCATTGCTGCTACCGGGCAGTTGCCGGTACATTTTCCGCACTGCAAGCATTGGTCCAGGTTGGGCACAAGATTGTACCGATCTACCTTCTGATATAACTTATCATCCCACTCAGTCATGTTTTCTCTGGGCAAACTACCTACATCTCCTTTGCCAGTGTTTTTTTGCCGGAGCAAATCAAAATCTATATAAATTTTCATTCTTGACTATATCTTTGCAATTAGCATGCCAGTTCTAATTAATTATAAATTGCCCAATAAGCCGCGGTATATCCCGGTTTTACCAATAAAAAAGCGTCAGTTTCTTGGAATTAATTCTAAGAAACTGACGCTTTTTTAGTTTTGTTTCGATATATTATGTCATAAGTTCGACATTATTATTTGCAGTTCTGCTTTTAATCTGATATTCCCAGGGACTTCAGTTTGTAATACAGGGTACTGCGGGGAATACCCAATTTCTTGGCCGCCCTCGCTTTATTATGTTTGCATTCTTCCATGGCCCGTATAATTACTTCTCGCTCTCTTTTAAGCAGCAGTTCATCTAAATTGGGCGCTTCCAAATCATCCTCCCGCAGCAGGCCGTCGGTCAGTAAATCGTTATCCCCGCTTAAGGTGTCCAACACTCCGGCCTCAGCCAGTGAACTAAAACTGATATAATCATCCTCCATGAGAATTATCACGCTTTCCAGCAGGTTATGGAGCTGCCGCACATTGCCAGGCCATTCATAAGCCTCAAACAAGTCCAGGACCTGTTTATCTATCCCGGCTATGGAGCGCATATAAACGCATTCCATCTCACTGATAAATCTATTGGTCAATCCAGCAATATCCTCCTGCCTCTGTCTTAAAGGGGGAATATCCAATCTAACCACATTTAAACGATAGAAAAGATCTTCCCGGAATTTCCCTTCTGCAACCAACCGGGACAGGTCTTTGTTAGTAGCTGCAATTAACCTGACATTCACCTCTACCGGGACTGTCCCGCCCACCCGATAGAACTTGCGTTCCTGAATAACCCTTAGCAGTTTGGCCTGCATATCCAGAGGAAGTTCTCCTATTTCATCCAAAAATATGGTACCTGAGTTCGCAAGTTCAAATTTACCTGGTTTGCCGGATTTATTACCCCCGGTAAAGCTTCCAGCCTCATAACCGAACATTTCACTTTCAAACAGGGTGCTGGGAATGGCGCTGCAGTTGACTGCAATAAAAGGTTGTTTGGCCCGCTGGCTGTTTTGATAGATTACATTGGCCATCAATTCTTTACCAGTACCGCTCTCGCCCTGAATCAGTACCGTAGCTTCTGTGCCCCCCACCCGCTTGGCCTGGATCAAAACTCTCTTAGTATTAGTATTAATAGTGTAAAATGGTTCTTTAATAAAATCTTCCTTATTAATAATTCTCTTCTGAAGCTGCTTTACTCTGCTGTTAACCTGATTCAGTTCTTCTATTAATGTCTTGGAATGACTCACATCGGCGATAGTTGACACTGCTCCGACAACCGTCCCGTCCGGCATAATCACCGGCATTGAATTTCGGACCACATATAGGCCTTCCCTTAATTCACTAAACATACCGCTAAATGCTTTGCATGTGGCTATAACCTCCAACGAAATATCCTCCGGGAAGAATTCCTCCAGTTTAAAACCGACAATATCTTCAGCTTTTATTCCAAATAAATCTTCTGCGCTTCGATTCCAAAAAATAACGCGACCCTCGCAATCGATTACATGTATAGCCTGGTTTATGTTATGCAATATGGCATACATATGCTCGCTAAGCATTTCCAATTTATCGCTGAATCCATTACATACGTCCCGGGCGGTTAACATACCAACAATTTTTCCTGTGGTATCCATAACCGGCAGACGACCAATCTGGAACTGCCGCATAAGTTCCCGGGCCTGTATCAGAGGTTCATCGGTCGTAGTAGTAATGGTATTTTTACTGCCAATTTCTGATATAGGTAGATGGGAAGGAAAGCCGTTCTCCACACACCTCATGAGGTGTTCTTTGGTTACCAGCTGTAAATCATGTTGACAACAATCATCTTCAATGAGCACTTCTCCCCAGCGATTCTGCAGCATCATGCTGATTACCGTCTCCACCGGGGTATGTCTGCTAATACGTCCAAAGTTGTTGGTCATCACTTCTCCAACATTAATAGTATTAATCGGCTGCATTTGTTCCAAGGAATATACCTCCCTTTTGAAAGAAGATCAGATTTTAGTCGTAATAAGTCGATATATGTCTTGTGGTTATTATAACATAATCGTTATTTTTATACAGCAATATATGCAGTCAATAACTTCTTACCTTATGTTAGTAGTTGATGCGACCATATTTTCAACTAAAGGATGCTATAATATAGGAAAAGGACTATATAAAGTTGACTGCAATTATGCTGGACAAGAAGGAAATAATAACCAGACCAGCAACTACATACAAAAACATTTTCTGCTTCTTTTTACCCCGGGCGCTTTTCATAAAAGTCATAACACTTCTCCAGTTCAATTTTCATTTATATTATTGTAATGTAATTAATAATAA
>CAZBKS010000157.1:0-5686 GCA_964492475.1 uncultured Syntrophomonas sp.
AACCTCTTCTGGAATGATGGTCTTTTTTATTCATTTTTAAATGCTCATTCAGATAGTTGATTCTTTCAGTCAATATCGCAATTTGTACTTCCGGGGATCCGGTATCACTATCGTGCACCTGATATGTTTTAATCAGTTCTTCTTTTCTCTCGGGTGTTAATGCCAAGGTCTCACCTCCTCTTATTATTAATCGCCATTGACCAAGCTATACGTCGGTGAAATCGCATACCCTAGCCAGTGGTTCATCAATCGTGGTACTGAAACAAGTCTTCTTTATATTTACAGGCCCTGTGGTCCTGCCGCTCTCATCAATTATTTTTTCCTGTAATCCAGGTAAATTCTAACATACGCCGTTTAAAATGTAAAACTATCCGCTGCTTTCAAGAAGAATCTTATATGCCGCAGTCCGGTCTGCTGATATCTGTTTTACCAGCTCTTCAATTCCTGCGAATTTCATCTCATCTCTGATTCTGTCTACAAAATGAAGCCGAAGTCTTTTACCGTAAATATTTTGATCAAAATCTATAATATGAGCCTCAATGGAGACCGGGTATTCTTCATGAAAAGTGGGCTTGCTGCCTATGTTTACTACCGCCCTGTGTTTTTCGCCATTTAATGATGCAAAAGCAGCGTATACTCCCCGGGCAGGTTTTTGAATCCCTTTTTCAACCCGTAGATTGGCTGTAGGAAAGCCTATTGACGTTCCGCGGTGTTCTTCTTCAATTACGATTCCCTCTAAAATCGGATAATAACCCAGCAAATCATGAGCCTTGTTTATGTCTCCAAGCTCAAGCATTTTCCTCACTCTGGTACTGGATACCGATGCGTGTTCAAATTCTACTGAAGGTATTATATTGACTTCAAAACCGTACTTCTTGCCAAATTCTTTTAATAACTCAGGGGTTCCAGCACCCTTGTGCCCAAAAGAGTAATTAAAGCCCACAAAGACCTCCCGTATAGCTAATCTGCCCACCAAAAACTCCTGCACAAACTGTTCCGGCGAACATCTGGCAATTTCACTGCTGAAAGTATTATATATTAATATATCTATACCCATTTTCTCCAATAATTCTGCTTTAATATCAGCGGTGTTCAATAAATCTGGTGCCTTGCCCGGGTTAAGCACTTGAATGGGATGAGGTTCAAAAATAAAAGCCGCCGCAACGCCATTATTGGATTTGGCTTTTTGGACCAAACTATTTATCAGCTTCTGATGACCTTTGTGTACTCCATCAAAATTACCCAGAGCAACATAAACTGCTTCCTTGGTTTTTATAAAATTGTCAATTTCTCTTATTACCTTCATTATGAATACTCCTCGTTACTAAGATTTCAGTAATAAATGACGGAAATTACAGCAATCAATCGTTGCCCGGTTTAAATACCTTCTTAGGCTTTAAAAAAGGCATCCCCTCAACTATATCAATCTCACCTATGGCCAATAAATTGTCATTTGGCGAATATATTCTTACCATACCAGGGCTCAATTTTTCATGATATCGTAAAGCCCTGCCATTAATCACCATGTTCTCTTCCTCTGAGGAAGATAATTTAATCCCCGGCATTTCCCGGAGCGGAAAATCAACCGGATATATAATTCGGTCAATTTCTCCCGGATTATTTAAAATGTGTTCCAGCTGGCAGGAATCCTCGATTTCAAAAATACCTGACTTGTTACGGGTCAGCCCGGACATATAAGCTCCGGTTTCCAGCCTTTCCCCAATATCCCGGCATAGACTGCGAATATAAGTTCCCCGGGAGCATGATACTTCAATGGTGAGACGGGGAAGTTGGTTATCTGTGTTTTTGGCTAACAACTTGATGTAAAATATCTCAATTTCCCGAGGGGCTCTGTCTATACTCACTCCCTGCCTGGCCAACTCATACAACCTTTTTCCTTCATGGTGAATAGCAGAATACATGGGAGGAATCTGTTTGATAATACCTGTAAATGAACCCAGTGTTTCCAATAAATCTTTTTCCTTCACTACACTCCGGCCAGTGTAGGTAATACTGCCGCTGCTATCTTCAGTATCTGAAACAGCTCCTAAAATCAACTCGGCGATATATATTTTTTGCTCATTCCTTATATATTCTATAACCCTGGTTGCTCTGCCCAATGCTACAGGTAGTACTCCACTGGCGATGGGGTCTAATGTTCCCAGATGTCCCATTTTAGTTCGGATCGGTAATATTTTTCTTAATTTCCTGATTACATCAAAAGAAGTTATTCCTGCTGGTTTATCTATATTTAAAAAACCGTTCAATTTAATCAAGCACATCCTCAACCATTTCAATCACCAGCTTGCTTACCTCATCCAAGCTGCCTGTTTTTTGAGCTCCTGCAGCACGTTTGTGCCCTCCCCCGCCTAATCTGTTAGCCAGAGCGGCCACATCAACCTCACTCTTCGATCTATATCCGATTTTCACCAATCCCGGGCTAACTTCCCGGAACAGCAGTGCTACTTCAACCCCTTTAATGGAACGCACATAATTTATGGTTCCCTCCGGGTGTATATCCAGGGCATCAATATGCTTGACCTCTTCAAATGGCAGTTTCATACAGGCGATCCGATCCTGGTTATGGAATTCCAGGTGCTTTAAGCCCTGTCGCAGCAATAGTACTTCTTTATGAGGTTTGGATTCTAACAAGTTGTTTCTGGCCTGGTCTATATCCGCTCCTTTATCCAGAAGCATAGCCGCAATTTTCAGGGTAGTGCTGGTGGTGTTGCTGTTCATAAAACTGCCGGTATCCATGACTATTCCTGCATAAAGACAATCAGCAATTTCACGGCTTATTTTGATGTCCATTATTGTCAATAATTCATATAATATCTCTGCGGTCGATGAGGCCAGGGGATTAACGAAATTATAATCCCCAAACATATCATTATCTTGATGATGATCTATATTGATAATCACATTTCTATGCTGCATGCGCTTAAGCAATTGTTCTCCAATTCTATCTAACCTTGCACAATCTAATAGAATCACATTTCCCGGCATTATATCAATATCATCCGGCCTTGAAAAACGATTTACCGCCGGAAGATACTCATAAACAGATGATAATGGGTCCTGCATTATGATTCTTACTTGTTTTCCCAGGCTGATCAAAGCCAGATATAATGCAAGTATGGATCCCACACTATCCCCATCGGGAATTGAGTGACCCACAATTACATAATCATCTGATATAGACAGTTGATGTCCTATTTCTCTTAAAGTATCCACAAATTTATCCTTCCGATTTGTTATTGTCCTCTTTCAGTTCTTCCAATATTGATGATATTCTAATACCATGCTCAATAGATTTATCCAGTCTGAATTCTATTTCAGGAGCATGTTTAACTTTTAATCGACTAGCGAGTTCACTTCTTATATAACCTCTAGCCGCTTTTAAGGCATTCATCATTTCCTCCTGTTTCAGCTGGTCTCCTAAAATACTGATGTTAATCCGAGCATGACTCATGTCATTACTGAGGTCTACTCTAGTCAATGATATAGCCGCCTGTTCTATCCGGGGATCCTTTATGCCTTCCTGAAGTATGTGTGATACTATCCGTTTAATTTCCTCCGATAATCTCTCCTGCCGACGTCTACTCATTTCTTGCACCCCCACGCATTTACTTAATGGAATATCAAATC
This sequence comes from uncultured Syntrophomonas sp., assembly GCA_964492475.1. Lineage (GTDB taxonomy): Bacteria > Bacillota > Syntrophomonadia > Syntrophomonadales > Syntrophomonadaceae > JAAYJK01. Next base: position 3,649 of record CAZBKS010000157.1, read on the forward strand.
TGGTGGAATTTTTACAGTTCTCTTGGTATTTCTTCCAGGGTATAAGCTTCGATTACGTCTCCTTCTTTAAGGTCATTAAAGTCTTTTATGCCGATGCCGCATTCATAGTTTTCCTGCACCTCACGCGCATCGTCTTTAAAACGTTTAAGAGAGGATAATTTTCCTTCGTAAATTATCACTCCATCTCTAAGCACTCGAATCTCGGCATTTCTCTGCATTTTTCCATCTGTAACATAACAGCCCGCGATGGTACCAGCATTGGGAACCCTGAAGGTTGCTCTAACTTCTGCTCGGCCCACGAATTTCTCTTTATATTCAGGATCCAGGAGACCCACCATAGCTTTTTTAACATCATCAATGGCCTCATATATAACTCTATACAACAGAACATCAATATTTTCATCTTCGGCATTTTTTCTGGCTTTATTGTCCGGCCTGACATTAAATCCAATAATAATGGCGTTTGACGCTGATGCCAGCATTACATCAGTTTCACTGATAGCACCAACTGCTGAGTGTATAACATTCACCTTGACTTCTTCAGTGCTTAATCGAAGCAGCGATTGAGCTAGAGCTTCAATAGATCCCTGCACATCACCTTTGATAATTAAATTCAATTCTTTAAGTTCGTGATCTTGAATTTGCTTAAAGAAATCATCCAAGGATACTCTGCTGCTCTGTTTTTGCTCCTCCAGCTTTTTTTCACCCAGCCTTAGGCTGATAATCTCTTTAGCTACTTTTTCATCACAAGCCTGTACGCGCCCACCGGCTTCAGGTACTTCCGACCAACCGGTTATTTCAACCGGCATAGAAGGATATGCTTCATCGACTCTTCTGCCGCGGTGGTCAGTCATAGCCCGAACCCGGCAAATGTTGCTTCCGCAGATTAATGTATCTCCTATTTTGAGGGTCCCCTTCAATACCAGAACAGTTCCAACCGGCCCTCTACCTTTGTCCAACTGCCCTTCTATTACAACTCCCTCAGCCAATCTATCCGGGTTGGACTTTATTTCGTTGACCTCAGCAACCAGTAAGACCATTTCTAAAAGTGTTTCAATCCCCTGTCCGGTTTTAGCCGATACAGGTACAAATATGGTATCTCCGCCCCATTCCTCTGCAACAATCTGATATTCAGTCAACTGCTGCATAACCTTGTCCGGATTGGCATCGGGCTTATCAACCTTATTAATGGCTACCAGGAAAGGAACTTCTGCGGCCCGGATATGGTTTATGGCCTCTATGGTCTGGGGCATAACCCCATCATCGGCCGCAACCACTAAAATTACTATATCGGTGAGGTTAGCGCCTCTAGCTCTCATAGCGGTAAAAGCCTCGTGGCCAGGCGTATCTATAAATGTAACCCGGTTATTATTCACTTTTACCTGATAGGCTCCTATGTGCTGGGTGATACCACCTGCTTCACCGGAAACCACGTCCTCTTTCCTTATTCTATCCAGTAAAGAAGTCTTACCATGGTCGACATGTCCCATAACAGTAACCACTGGTGGTCTGAGTTTTAGACTTGTTTCCTCATCCACAATCTCTTCCAATATTTTTTCCTCTTCGGAAATGCTGTGTTCTACCTTCACTTCATATAAACTGGCTAATATCTCAACGGTATCGAAATCTATAGACTCATTTATAGAGGCCATAGTTCCCATTTCCATCAACTTCTTAACTATTTCAGCGGTGCTTTTACGCAGCTTTTCAGCCAGCTCTCTTACCGTTATAAAATCATCAACATATATCATTTCGGGAGTTGGCAGATCAATATCAGTTTTCCTTCGTTTATGTTTTGATTTTTTTTGAGGACGGCTGTAATCTTTCTTCTGCTGCATCTGTCCTTTATTCGTTGAAGTAAATTGGCCTGATTTGGTATTCTGCTTACCTTGAGATTTCAAACCACGCCCCTTGCCTGCCTTATCTTGAATTTCACCCTGGTTTTTGTTCTTATCTGCTTCTTTAGGCATTGTCGATCTCTGTTCAGTTCTCGGCGCTTGTGGTCTGGCATCAGTTCTCGGTGCCTGGGGTCTGCTGT
>CAZBKS010000158.1:0-5646 GCA_964492475.1 uncultured Syntrophomonas sp.
CCTCCATGCAGGCCAGGTGATTTAATACGGTACTGATATCTCCCCGAGAAATAGGACCAGTTAAAGCAGCAGGGATTCCTGCGGTCTCAATATTTCTAATCGTTCCTTTAATCAAGGGCAGAAAAGCTTTCACAGCCATTTCCCGGGGTACCCCGGGAATTTCCAGCAGCTTTATGCCCAGATTGATAACCGTTACCAGATAATTGGAGACCACACAAGCCCCCGCATGGTACAAGGGTTTAGCTTCCTGGTCAATAAAGAAATATTCTCCCTCCAATTGTTCTACCATATCGATTCCAGTTGCATAGGTATCATGATCTCCCTCCATGCTGAATATGGAACCTGGTATATTCTCAATTGCCATTTCAAGGTTGGCAAACGATTGAAGGGGATGTAAAGATAAAACCCTGGCTCCGAACTGCCTGGCTTTATCAAGTATTTCAGATGACTGAGCACCACTCATATGAATTACAACCTGTCCACGACTAAATGCCCTGCTGTTGGCAAGTTCATCTACTACGCTCTGAATAGCGCTGTCGGTTGTTGTTATAAATAATATATCCGTTGAGCGAGAAACCTCTTGAGGCGATGCATAAGTGGCACATCCTATCCGGTCCACAAGCGTTTTTGTAGATTCGGATTTCTTATCATGTACACCCGTAATCTCATACCCCTTGTCGCAGAGTACCACCCCAATAGCTGTTCCTACAACTCCCGCCCCAATGATGCCTACTTTTTTACTCACAATCCAAACCTCCTTTGGGCTGAGGCAAAAACCTGGGCCTTGCTAACGTCTCGTCTTGTCCCTGACAGGATACAAGCGAATTTTTGCAGGAGTACCGGCGGGAGACTCCTTTAGTCAATCCTCTTGGTTGTGTTTATCTCTTCTCGCCCCAAAGCTCTAATCAACACCTCCCTGATTCCCATTCCGCTATCAGGAAAAACAATTTCCGAATTTATTTCCTCCAGTGGAATTAATACAAACAACCTTTGCTGCGCATACGGATGTGGAATTTTCAATTCCGGAAAATCCACAATTTCATCTCCGTACAATAAAATATCCAGATCTATTATCCGAGGGCCCCAGGTCTCGGTGCGCTGGCGGCCCATTTTAATTTCTATTTTTTGTAATTCTTCCAATATCTCCCTGGCACTTAAATGGGTTTCTATCCTAATTACCTGATTAAGAAAATCGTTTTGATTTTTATTGCCCCAGGGTTCAGTTAAATATATCGATGATAAGTCCTTTACCTGGATGTCCACGATATTTTTAATATAATTAACTGCTTCCTGTAAATTGCAATCCCGATCCCCCATATTAGAACCAAGCCCAATATACACTTCTCTTTGTTTCAGATTACCATTCATAATGTTATTATACCAATAAAATTCTTATTCAAAATTCAAGAAAAACTAATGGCTATTGCTTGTATCTTAATATCATCTATTAAGCTTGTAAAGATTTTATTTTCGACGGCGTTCTATTTTAACTGCAAAATGTTTGAATTCCCCATCAACCGGTGCACATGGTTTATACACAGTAAGCTCAACGTTTTCCACTGCATACCTGGCAAGTATCATTTCGCAAATATTTTCAGCCAGCGTTTCAATCAAATTAAAAGACTTATTTTCTACTATTTCCCGTATATTATAAAAAATATCTGCATAATCAACCGTATAATTGAGGTCATCCCGGGCTGCCGCATCTTTCAGGTCTTTATATAAAACAAGATCTATTTCAAATCTCTGGGGATTATTTTTTTCCGTTTCCAATACTCCGTGCTTCCCATAGCAAACTAATCCCCGGGCTATTATTTTATCCACTTTAGCGCACCACCGCATCAACAATTTGTGCAACCCGGTGACTTTCCTTCACATCATGAACCCGGATTATGTCGGCTCCATTCATAATGCTCACCGCCATCAGACCCAGGCTGCCTTCCAGTCGTTCATCTACATCCAAATTAAGAGTTCTGCCAATAAAAGATTTCCGAGATATTCCTACCACAACTGGAAATCCCATACTCTTAAAGGCTGATAATTGTTTAATAATTAAAAGGTTTTCACCGGGACTTTTGCCAAAACCAATTCCCGGGTCGACCATGATTTTGTTGCGAGCTAATCCTGAATTTTCCAAACTTTCTACCGCATCCTGTATTTCGCCGACTATATCGGAGATAATATCTTCGTAAGCCTGTCCTTGATTAATCTGCAGTCTATTGTGCATCAGTATCACCGCTGCTTGTTTTTCGCTTATCGCCGGCAGCATATGAGAATCCAATTTCAAACCGCCAATATCGTTAATGATATTGGCTCCATTGTCGAGTGCCGCTTTCGCAACCTGGGCCCGGCATGTATCAACCGATATAGTAATACTCTGGGCGGCCAGGCTTTTCACCACCGGCAGCACCCTTTTCAATTCCTCTTCCTGGTCTACCATAATTGAATCCGGGCGCGAGGATGCTCCTCCTATATCTATTATATCAGCTCCCTGTTCTATCATCTCCCAGGCCCGGGCAACCGCCCGCGCAGGCTCCAAATACTTTCCTCCATCGGAGAATGAATCAGGGGTAACATTTAAGATTCCCATTATAACAGTTTTTTTCCCAGTCTCCAACTCTCTGCCGTTGGCCAGTTCTATAGTTCTTGATCCAGTTTCAATATTGTCCAATAGATTTTTTATCTCCAATGCCAGTTTGCCTAACTCCAGGGGCTGCTTTTTTAATTTGTCAATCAACAGGTCGTATTGTCTAATAGTACCCATTAATAAGACGTCGGTTTTGCTTTTGTCAACGATTGCTTCCCTGGCTATAGCGGCTTCTCCACCCCGGGATAACATTTCCTGCTTGATAATATTAGCGGCCATGCCACTAATATTTTTCAATTTAATACATTTATGTACCGCTTTGGGCACCATATAGGGATAACTACCCGGGTCTGATCCTATTTCTCCCAGGACTAATCTGGCTTCTTGCTGATTAGCAATATATACTGCATGATGCCCGCGCATTACCATCCCTCATTTTGCTGTAAATAAAATATTTTCCACCTGCAAAAAGGTATACCATGCTGTCTTGAATGCATGAATATTCCGTCGCCAAGACTCCACAGGAGAAACACCTGCTCGTCTTGCAGCTCCAAAGGAACGTTCCAATTCCGCATCCATGCGGAGCGTCTCTCTCGCCCCGTCCATGAGCCACGAGACAAATTATTTTCAAAGCCAGACTAATTCTGACCAAGGATAACACTCACTTGTCACGAAAGTTGAATTTGTAATTAGTAAGCATATTATAGTCGACATCTTTTTCATATACAACCGCAATATACCATATACAAATTTGAACTGCCTTTAGTATATAATAATTCTGGCTAGTTATCCCTGAAAAAGTCTGTTTATAGGTTGGGAGTATGCATAAATATGCGGTTATTAAATATAAAACCGGGCTTGCGCCCGGTTTTTATAATCATTCCAAAAAAATCCACTTATCAACAGCTCGACTGTAATTCATTATTTCCTGGTCCTGGAAAAATAGACTGATTTCCCGTTGGGCGGCTTGTGGCGAGTCAGAACCATGAATTATATTTTGATCAACCTTCACGGCCAGATCTCCTCTTATAGTTCCCGGCTCAGCCTCGGTCGGATTAGTCTTTCCCATTAATAGGCGCATACTGGCAATTACCCCTTCACCTTCCCAAACCATGGCTACCACCGGTCCAGAAGTAATAAATGCCAGCAGATCATTAAAGAAAGCCTTGCCCACATGCTCCACATAATGCTCTCGGGCCAGTTCTTCTCTAATTACCATTAATTTCATAGCTCTTAATATAAATCCTTTGTTTTCGATTCTGCGGATTATTTCTCCCACCAGGCATCTTTGTACTCCATCCGGTTTAACCATTACAAAAGTCTGTTCCATACAACTCCTCCTGCAATATTATTACGTTAATTATTGTCAACTTGCACTGTTGATTTTATCCTGGATTTATTGCTTGCGGACATTTGATTCTGCAAATAAAAAAGAGCGACCGAACGTATCCTACGGGTACTACAGTGTTAACTGCGCGGATCAGTTCTGTAGTCGTGAGATATAAGTTTAGATCGGGGAGAAACTCTATTGTTGATCGTGAATATCGGTTCCATTATTGCCGTCTGATTCCAACTCTGCAACGGTCTCGGTTTCCTGGCCTTCCATGATTTTTAGAAAATCCTGGGCTTCCATGGTTTCATGTTCCATCAAGAATCCGGCCACCTGATGGAGTTTCTCCATCTGGTCTTTCAATATTTGTTCAGCTTTGTTGTAGCTCTCATGTATATATTTGCTGGCCTCTTTATCTATGGCATAGGCTATGGCATCTGAATAATCCCGATCCCGCGAAAAATCCCGGCCCAGAAATACTTCTTCACTTTTATGCCCAAAAGTAATCGGTCCCAGTTCATCTGACATGCCAAATTCCGTAATCATTTTGCGAATAATACTGCTGGCCCGTTCCAGGTCGTTTTGAGCTCCCGTGCTTATATCATTGAGCACCAGGGCCTCCGCAACTCTACCTCCCAGAAGGGTAGTAATTTCATCCAGCAAATGTGACTTGGTAATATAATTCCGGTCTTCTTCCGGCAGCAGGAGTGTATATCCTCCGGCCCTTCCCCGGGGAATGATTGAAATCTTATGCAGTTTATCAGTATTGGGAAGCATGTAGCTGACTACTGCATGCCCGGCTTCGTGAAATGCTACCAGCCGTTTTTCTTTTTCAGATATTACCCGGGTTTTCTTTTCGGGACCAGCTATGACCCGTTCAATAGACTCTTCCATTTCTTCCATAGATATTTTATTTTTGCTCCGACGGGCCGCCAGCAAGGCCGCTTCATTAACCATGTTGGCCAGATCTGCCCCTGTAAATCCGGGGGTGCGCTTGGCCAGAATTTCCAGGTCAACTTCTTCATTAACGGGTTTATCCTTGATATGTACCCTTAATATGGCTTCCCGCCCTTTTACATCAGGTTTGTCAATCAGTATATGCCGGTCAAAGCGACCCGGCCTTAACAAAGCAGGGTCCAATATATCGGGTCGATTGGTAGAAGCCATAACAATAATACCTTCATTGGTGCTGAATCCATCCATCTCCACCAGCAGCTGGTTTAGAGTCTGTTCCCTTTCATCATGTCCACCACCCAACCCAGCACCACGCTGACGCCCTACGGCATCTATTTCATCAATGAATACTATACACGGTGCACTCTTTTTAGCCTGCTCAAACAAATCCCTGACCCGGGCAGCACCAACGCCTACAAACATCTCTACGAAATCCGAACCGCTGATAGAAAAGAAAGGAACCGCTGCTTCACCTGCAACCGCTTTAGCCATGAGGGTTTTACCGGTTCCGGGAGCTCCAAATAATAAAACCCCTTTGGGAATTTTGGCCCCCAGCTGTATAAATTTAGCAGGAGTCTTAAGAAATTCAACTACTTCCTGCATTTCTTCTTTAGCTTCTTCTGCACCGGCCACATCACTAAAGGTTATTTTTACTTCTTCCCCGGTCATTAATCGCGCCCGGCTTTTGCCGAACTGCATCACTTTGTTTCCTCCACCCTGGGTTTGGTTCATAATAAACATAAGGAAGGCTATGAGCAGGACAATAGGCAACAAG
>CAZBKS010000159.1:0-5631 GCA_964492475.1 uncultured Syntrophomonas sp.
AATATCAGCATTACGCTTATCGGAAGGTCAATAATCTCCCTCTCTATATTACCCTTTACCTCTATCTGCCTCCTTCCACCTGCAACTTTGGCCTTCAGACCGAGAAGAAGATAGGCCCTCCATTAACAATAAAAACAACCACTCCAGGCATACCGGGTGATTGTTAATGTTACTCATGCAGGGCCGCTTCGTAGGAATAAGAAGACTCGGCAGGATTTTTTATAGCATATATATATTTGCATCCAGGCCTATTTATGCTTTTGAAGTATTGAAAATTATCATACTGGACTATAGTATTTTCCAATATTAGTTACGAAAGGTACTTAATAACATCGGCCAAAAAGGAAGTTGTTTTCTCAATACTGAACTTTAATTAAAGATTATGCCAATATTATATAGATAGTTTAACCTTCGAACCTGACTGGAGGTAAGGATGGTATTGGGGCTAAACCATGAGGCATCTTTTGGGTGTCTATAATATGCCTCTGGTCCACCTAAACGCCAAGTAGCGGAGAATTAATTCTCCGCTACCGATATTATCCTTTAATTGTTAAATACTTGGGGTTTTAATTCCGTGGTGCTATAACTTGGTTCAATGCTTTTACCATAGCATCAACATCAATTCCATGTACCATGGCTCCCTGCTCCAGGCTTTCAAACAGCGCACCGCTGCATCCGAGACATCCCATCTGGAACTGTCCAAATACAGGCAGGGTCTGAGGATATTTCTCAACAATATCTTTTATAATCATGTCTTTGGTAATCAGTCTAAATCACCTCCTGTCACTGTGCTTTAATTGTAAGTTTTGTATAAAGATATTGCAAGTTGTCCAAAATTGATTTCACTGCCAAAAGGTAATGTGCAGGGTGTTTCTACCATGCTCCATCGACGACCCTGCATATTTATGCAAGCAAACAGGATTTTTGCAGTGGAACCAAAATTAATATGTGCATACATTTGTATACAGTGAATGCAGCAGGTATTTTAAAAATAAAACGCGAATATTAGTATTTGTAGTTTTTTTCACAGGCCTGATATGGCAGCAGGTCCGTATCGTATTTTAGTTTAATTTTGGAGATAAGAGGAGGAGTCATGTTGTGGATTATTTTGCTAATTTAATCAGTACCATTAATAGCTTCGTCTGGGGTCCCTGGATGCTGGTATTTTTGGTAGGTACAGGTGTATTCCTAACCTTAAGGTTGGGGTTCTGGCAGTTTCAAAGTTTGGGTTACGGCCTGAAACTTGCTTTCACCAAATCACAGGACAAGGATTCGGAAGGGGATATTTCTCATTTTCAAGCCTTGATGACCGCTCTTGCAGCAACTATCGGAACCGGTAACATTGTGGGTGTTGCAACAGCGGTTATCCTGGGAGGTCCGGGCGCTGTATTCTGGATGTGGATCACAGCCATATTTGGAATGGCTACCAAATATGGAGAAGCCGTGCTGGCGGTCAAATACCGTATTATAGATGAAAATGGCAATATGGCCGGTGGTCCCATGTATTATATTGAGAAGGGTCTGGGTTGGAAATGGCTGGCCTGGATTTTCGCCCTGTTTGGAGCGGTGGCCGCTTTCGGTATAGGCAACCTGGTACAGACTAATTCCGTGGCAGGTGCAGTTCAGTCGACTTTTGGAGTTAGCCCCTATATTACCGGCATCATCCTGGCTGCTTTAACAGCAGTAGTAATACTGGGTGGCGTTAAGAGTATCGGAAGAGCTACCGGGGTTGTCGTTCCTTTTATGGCGGTATTTTATATACTGGCTGGTCTCTATATCATAATCGCCAATATCACCCTGGTGCCCCATGCTTTTGCGGTAATACTCACTCAGGCTTTTACAGCTCAGGCCGGCTTTGGAGCTTTGATTGGAACCACCATAAGGTTCGGTGTAGCCAGAGGAGTCTTCTCCAACGAAGCAGGTCTGGGTTCGGCACCTATCGCGGCTGCGGCCGCTAAAACTGACCACCCCTGTCGGCAGGGAGTAGTATCTATGACCGGTACCTTTCTGGATACCATAGTTGTATGTTCTATTACCGGGCTGGCGCTGGTAATGTCGGGTCTCTATGTGGGAGCTGATACTTCCGTAGCAGCCTCGCTGACCGGAAATGCCTTCGGGCTTTTCATCCCGAAATTCGGAAGCACCCTGGTTACGATAGCACTGATATTTTTTGCCTATTCTACCGTGCTGGGCTGGTCCTATTATGGAGAAAAATGTTTTTATTATCTGGTAGGATACAAAGGTCTTATCCCTTACCGGGTTATTTTTTGTATCTGTGCCTTTCTCGGCGCTATAACGAAAATTAGTATTGTATGGGATATTGCTGATACTTTTAATGGAGCTATGGCTATACCCAATTTGATTGCACTGCTGGCATTATCATCAGTTATCGTGGCTGAAACCCAGGATTTTAAAAAGATCAGGGATGCTGAGAAAAAGCAAGATAAATCAGCTGCCTGATCCTATGCAATGATGTTAAACCAAAGGCTGTCTCAAAAGTCAGGATGAGAAAAAACGTCCCCCCACTTGAATGCATAAAAAGCCTAATAATAATGCAAGCCTGTACCACTTCCATATGATACAGGCTTGTTTTTAGGGCTATAGTTTTTATATAACTGCTTTTGAGTCAGCCTCTTCTTATAGCTGAGTCTTTTTTATGTCTGGACTTCGATTACTCTACTTCAATAACTATGGCATTATCTTCTGCACTGATATTAACCCGGTCATTGGGCCCAATATCACCAGCGATTATTCTTCTTGACAGGGCGGTCTCTATTTCCTGCTGAATAAATCTTTTCAATGGTCTGGCACCGTAGGCCGGATCATATCCTCTTCCAGCCAGATAATCCAGGGCTTTATCATCCCAGGTAAGCAGGCCTCGTACTGTCTGTCGAAAACGAAGGGCCAGGTTTTTAAGCAGCATTGCTGCAATTTCTTCAATCTGTTCCTTTTCCAGAGCATGAAATACTATGGTTTCATCAATTCGGTTCAGAAACTCAGGTCTGAAATTCATCTTCAACAAGCCCAGAACCCGCTCTTTCATCTCTTCATAGTTGCCGCCTTTTTCCTGATAATTCAGTATTTCCTGGCTGCCTATATTAGAGGTCATAATAATTATGGTGTTTCTAAAATCAACCCGTCTTCCTTTGCCGTCGGTTAAACGACCATCATCCAGTATCTGCAAAAGTATATTAAAAACATCATAGTGAGCTTTCTCAATTTCATCGAAAAGGACTACCGAGTAAGGTTTACGGCGTACCGCTTCCGTTAATTGACCTCCTTCTTCATAACCCACATATCCAGGAGGTGCCCCAACCAGTCGGGATACGCTGTGTTTCTCCATATACTCCGACATATCCAGGCGGATAATGCTCTTTTCGTCATCGAACAAAGCTTCAGCCAGTGCCTTGCTGAGTTCAGTCTTTCCTACCCCGGTGGGTCCCAGGAATATAAAACTGCCCACCGGACGGTTGGGGTCTTTCAGCCCGCTGCGGGAACGCAGTACCGCATCCGCTACAGCTGTTACCGCCTCATGCTGGCCGATAACCCGCTCATGGAGTATGTCATCCAGGTGCATCAACTTTTCCTTTTCTCCTTCCAATAACCTGCTTACCTGTATGCCGGTCCAGCGGCTGACTACCCGGGCAATGTCTTCTTCGTCCACTTCTTCTTTTAATAAGCGGCTGCCCTGCTTGTGCAGCATTTGTTCCTCTTCCTCTTTCAGCTTGCGTTCCAGCTCATTCAGTTTGCCATATTTGAGTTCGGCAATCCGATTTAAATCATAGTCTCGTTCTGCTTTCTCAATCTCGGTGCGGCACTCGTCCATTTCCCTCTTTATATCCCGCACTCTAGATATAGCAGATTTCTCCTTTTCCCACTGTCCCTGCATCAAATCTGATTCACTGTGCAAATCCTGCAGTTCTTTTAAAATATTGTTATGCCTTTCCTTGGAGGCATTATCTTTTTCTTTTTCCAGAGCCGCCGCTTCTATCTCTAGCTGCATGATACGACGGGTTATTTCATCCAGTTCAGATGGCATACTGTCTATCTCGGTACGCAGCCTGGCCGCCGATTCGTCCATCAAGTCAATAGCCTTGTCGGGCAAAAAGCGGTCCGATATATAACGATCCGAAAGTACAGCCGCTGCCACCAGTGCTGAATCCTGTATCCGAACCCCATGATGTACTTCATAACGTTCTTTAAGGCCCCTGAGAATGGATATGGTATCTTCCACCGAGGGCTGATTAACCATAACCGGCTGAAAACGTCTTTCCAGGGCGGCATCCTTTTCGATATGCTTACGGTATTCGTCCAGAGTGGTAGCACCGATAGCCCTCAGTTCTCCCCGGGCCAGCATCGGTTTCAATAGATTACTGGCATCCATGGCCCCTTCCGCTGCTCCAGCCCCTATTACTGTATGCAGTTCATCAATAAACAGGATTATCTGCCCACTGGATTGTTCCACTTCTTTCAGAACCGCTTTAAGTCTCTCTTCAAACTCGCCCCGATACTTGGCCCCTGCTACCAGAGAACCCATATCCAGGGATATAAGCTGTTTGCCTTTCAGTCCCTCGGGCACATCCCCGGTAACAATTCTGCGTGCCAGACCTTCTACAATAGCGGTTTTCCCTACTCCCGGTTCCCCGATCAGGACCGGATTATTTTTTGTGCGGCGGGATAGTATTTCCATTACCCGGCGTATTTCTTCGTCCCGCCCGATAACCGGGTCCAGTTTCCCCTCCCGGGCTAATTTGGTCAGGTCCCGTCCGTATTTCTGCAAAGCTTCATAGCTCTCCTCCGGGTTGTCGCTGGTAACTCGCTGGGAGCCACGCACCCGCTTTAAAGAAGACAGAAGCACTTCCCGGGATAAACCCATCTGTGCAAACAGGGCTTTTAAATCGTTTTCCCCTTCCGCTATCAGGCCCAGAATAATATGTTCAACACTGATATAATCATCTTTCAGATCCGTCGCTTCTTTTTCCGCCTGCCCCAACACCCTGGCCAGGGCCGAACTCATATAAACCTGGCTCTCATAACCGTGTATCGACGGCACTTTATCCAGCAACTGGTTAAGGCGCTGCTCAAAGTTGGCGGCATTAATGCCGGCTTGTTCCAGGAGTCTGGGGGTAATGCCATCTTCCTGCTTTATCAGCACTGCCATCAGGTGTTTCCCACTGACTTCCTGCTGGTGTCTCTCAGCCGCTAACTGTTGGGCGGAGGCCAGAGCCTGCCTGGATTTTTGAGTCAACCGTTCCGTATTCATTTATCTCACCTCTCTTTTTAAAAGCTCAATCTCCTCTTCCAACTCTTCTATTTGCTGCAGCAGATCAACAATAACCGCTGCTCCATTAAAATTAACCCCCAGGAATTCTTTCAGGCGCAGCATTTTGTACAAGCGCCTGCTGTCCTGAGATTCAATGCAGTTATCTTTTATCTGTACTATCCCCAATTCCTCAAGAATATCCAGGAGGTCTGGATGGATATCCAGCTCGGAAATGGGAAGTTTATCATGAGCAGTATGGTAACATATCCTTATCATCCTCATATCGATACCCCTACTTCCTTCGCAAGTCCTTTAAACTGGCGTATAACTGCTTTTCCTCTTCCGTGAGGTCCCGCGGGATATCAATC
>CAZBKS010000160.1:0-5629 GCA_964492475.1 uncultured Syntrophomonas sp.
TACTATTCCCGGGTGAAAATAACAGGTTAAGAGAATCGAGCATTAATGAATTATATCGTTCGATGGCCGCTCAGGACGATAGAAAGGAGGATTAGTAACATATTGCCCGCAAAAATCGGGCTTTGCAAAATTATGGATTTTCCAATTGCAGAACTATGGAAAAATACTTGCAACTTTTCGTAAAAATCACTTGCAAAAAACAATCTGACATTAAGAATACTGCAGGCTTGGCAATTTCAACAGGAACTCCCATGCGACCACCAAATTTACCACGAGGAACGATTTCTTTATCTTTTACAGGATCATTACATAATGGATGTAATGCTGCTAATTGAGCAAAATCAAATGCTTCTGTTGCCAGTGAATCTTGGGCTGCCAAATCATTTTTATCGGCAGCTACAGCTGCTTGGAATAATGGGGTCATAATATAACCTGGATTTACCGTATTTACACGTATACCATATTCAGCCAATTCCAGGGCTAATGCTTTTGATAATCCAACTACACCATGTTTCCCCATTGTATATTGAAGTAAATTGAAGCGTTCAATAAAAACCTCACCTGTTTCACAATTTATAACTTTAGGACGGCCAGCAACACCATGAATACTGGAAACCATCACGATTGAACCTTTGGTTCCATGTTTCATCATTAAACGAGAGCCATATAATGCGGTATAGAATACTCCATCTTCATTAATACTTTGAATAAATTTACGGGATTTTAGAACTTCTTCTGGGTCTCCATCGAAATCTTCTGCAGTTACCACACCAGCATTAGCCAATATTGCATCTACAACTCCATAAACCTTTTCTGTAATTTCAAATAATTTTTCAACATCTTTAGGTTGGGATACATCAGTGTGAACAAAAATTGCGTGTCCTTCACCGTATTTATCATTTAATTCCTTAACAAAATCTTCACCTAATTTGTCACTAATGTCAGACACAACTACCCCTCTTGCTCCTTCAGCTAATGCTTCACGAACTGTTGCTGACCCGATAGAGTCAAAACCAGGAATTGCTGAAACTGAACCTGTCACCACTACTACTTTGCCTTCTAATTTCCCCATTATAAATTCCACCTTTCTAGATTTTTTCTTTTGGTTATTTTTTCTTACGATAAAGAGTAGTCCCTAATGAATGGAGGCTCGGTCAATACCACCTTTCCCATAAAAAATGGCCAATGTCTTTATGCTTGGACTCCTTAGCGAGTTTCCCACAAAAACATTGGTCTACCTTGGAGCTACCAAACGGGCTCTCCTAAATCCAGCATACTATTAGGTTTGGTAAATCGGTTATTCGGTTAAATTTTGTTGAATACATAATTACATGAAAATTGCATTCCAATTTAACCATTTATATATCTTAATAAAATATTATTATCAGGCTAGTTTATTATTCCCAAGGGGTAACCAACCATTTCAAGCAGTTCTCTTTCTTATTGCCAAAGATATCATACCCACGCATAATATCATTTAGTGGAGCTTTGTGAGTACATAAGAAATTGGTATTAAGTTTTCCTTTAGCGATTAGATTGATTAGCTCAGGCATTTTATTCATCGGTACAAATCCCCAGCCCAGCTTAATATTCTTGGCCCAAATCTTATCCAATGGGAGGTCTACTGGCTTTTCAAAAACACCTATGGTAGACATATTGCCGCCGCCTCTGACGATTTCCAAGGCTAAATCAAAAGTCGGTTTGGCTCCCACGCACTCGATAGTTTTATCTGCACCCCGGCCACCGGTCATTTCCCTAATCACTTCCGGAACATTTACTTCAAGCGGATTCAGTCCAATATCAGCTATGCCTTCTTTTACGCATACATCCAACCTGGACTGTACCGTATCAACCGCAATAACAAGTGAGGGTCCCCACAGCTTGGTGGTTGCCATACAGCACATGCCAACCGGGCCGGCACCTACTACAGCTACAACATCATTGATTTTAATGTCCGCATTTTCAGCTCCAAAATAACCAGTTGATAGAATATCACCGGTAAACAATACATCTTGTTCGGTCAATCCATCGGGAATGTTATATGCATAATTATCAGCACCGGGCATCAGCACATATGTGGTTTGACACCCTTCCTGTCCATAAACTCCAAAACAACCGTATCTTGGTGTAGTGCAGTGCGCATACAATCCCTGTTTGCAGTACCAGCACTCACCGCAAAAAGCGACACATGACGTGACTACTTTGTCCCCAACCTTAAGTCTTTTGACCTCAGGGCCTGTCTCTACTATTTCAGCACAAAATTCATGCCCTACTACTATAGGATATCTGACATCAGCCATGCCGCCATGCACGATATGAATATCACTTCCGCAGATCGTTGATAAAGTTACCTTGCCTATGCAATCACCCGGCTCAACAATTTTGGGCACCGGAACATCATCCAGTCCATAATCTCCAGGTTTACGATACACCAGTGCTTTCTGAGTTTCACCCATTACAAACACCCTCCTATTTTTCGTTTTAAACCTTCACCATAAACATTTTTATAGACATGAAAATCTTTTTCTAGCGCACTACCTCCTTTCCAAAAAAAGACCAATATTTTTATGATTTCTCCTGTTACCGGGTTTCATCACAAAAACATTGGTCTACTTCGGGAACACCCGAGGGTATTCCCTTAATCTCCCAAATTATTTAGTTGTAACCATCTTATTGGGTTAAGCCTCGATCAAAAACAATAACATGCATCCAAAAGTCTTTTTCTGCTTCGACCATATATGTCTGGTGAATCATTTTGGCGTCCAATAAAGTTTCAAAATAAGGTACATTGTCAATGGCATGCTGCCTGGCTACATGCATGCGGGCATTATTGACAACATCTTTTCCGGATGTAGTTTTAACAATATACTTCTCAGGTTCGGTTAAAAACCCTTCACCTTGAATAACAAGCATATCATCACAAAGCACAATTTTAGTATAATCAACGCTTTTGCCCAGTTTTTGTTTAAAGTATTTTTCCATATAGATTTTTAACTCGTGCTGAATTTTTTTGCGCTCTCGTTCATTTAGTCTATTTATATTATTATTGTTATCATTTGAGCGGTTTTCTAGAAAATTCACCTTATGAATCGATGCCATACAATAATGTTCCCCCCTTTATGTATCAAAAAATGAAAAAACCAATATCTCACCAGAAGCCCAATCCCAGCATTCTGATAAAAATATTGGTTTACTAGGAGCCACCCCAAGGGTATCCCCTTGTTCCCACAATCGTATACGTAATAAAAATATATATTCTTTGATATAAATTATATATATTTACCAAAATCTAATCAAGCATTTTTTCCTATGAAATCAAGCAGGAGAAATTATTACTCCTGCCTCAGACCAATAGGTGAATAAAACCGCTCAATCAACGTACCCCCCAGTACGCCTCAATCGCGGCTTTAAAGTAATTCCTTGATTTTCACCTTTTTGCTCGCTCTGACTGCTTATTTGACAAACTGCTGAGGCAGAAGTAATTAATACTCCTGCCTCAGCAGATAAATGCTATTAATTACTTGTTTTCCTTTATTTTTCGGTCCAGCAAGGCCTGGACTTTCAGTGGCAGGCCAAACAGGTTAATGAACCCTTCGGCATCTTTCTGGCTGTATATTTCATCTTCACTGAAAGTAGCCAGCTCCAGGTTATAGAGCGAATAAGGTGAAGTAGATGCTACCGCAGTACAGCTTCCTTTGTACAACTTGACTTTAACGCTTCCGGTTACGGTTTTCTGAGTTTCTTCGATAAAGGCATCCAGCGCATATTTAAGTTTGCTGAACCAGTTGCCATCATAAACCAGTTCTCCATACTTTAAGGCCACCATTTCCTTAAACTGCAGAGTGCGTCGATCCAGGGTCAAGCGTTCCAGTTCTTCATGGGCACGGTAGAGAATAGTTCCCCCGGGAGTTTCATATACCCCTCGCGATTTCATTCCCACCAAACGGTTTTCCACCATAGTCACAATACCTACCCCATTTTCGCCTCCCAGGCGATTAAGTTCAGTCAACAGGGCTACCGGACTGTAGAATTTTCCATCCATAGATACCGGTTCGCCTTTTTCAAAGCCTACTTCTACATAGGCGGGTTTATCCGGGGCTTCCTCAGGCGGAACGGTAAGTACATACATTCCATTTTTAGGTTCATTGGCCGGATCCTCCAGGTCTCCTCCCTCATGAGAAATATGCCATATATTCCTATCCCGGCTGTATATTTTCTCTTTGCTCACCGGAACTTCTATTCCATGGGCGGCAGCATAATCAATGGCGTCTTCACGAGAACGTATATCCCATTCTCTCCAGGGGGCAATTATCTTTAAATCCGGGTTTAAGGCTTTTACGGTCAGCTCGAAACGCACCTGGTCATTGCCTTTGCCGGTTGCTCCATGACTGACGGCCACAGCCCCTTCTTTTTCTGCTATTTCAACCAGCTTTTTGGCGATTAAGGGACGGGCAAAGGAGGTGCCTAATAGATATTTTCTTTCATATATGGCACCCGATTTTAGCACCGGGAATATATAATCTTTTACAAATTCCTCCCGCAGGTCTTCAACGTAAATTTTGGAGGCCCCTGATTTTATGGCTTTCTCTTTGACCGGGTCCAGCTCTTCACCCTGTCCCAGGTCAGCACAGCAGGCAATAACATCATAACCATAATTGTCTTTCAACCAGGGTATTATTATGGAAGTATCCAGTCCACCTGAATAAGCCAGTACAACTTTTGCCATCTTATTTTCTCTCCTTTGCTCATGTTTGTAGGGTTAAGGTACCTCAACAGGTGCCTGGCACCCTTTTATTTACATGGTTACGGCCATGATTGCTTTGTGGGCATGCAGACGGTTTTCTGCTTCCTGAAATACGACTGAATGGGGTCCATCCATTACCTCATCGGTTATTTCCTTGCCGCGTTTGGCTGGCAGGCAGTGCAGCACTATGACATCCGGTTTAGCCAGGCTTAACAATCTGCTATTGACCTGATATTTTATAAATTGTTTTTCTTTTTCTTCCGCCTGCTCTTCCTGTCCCATGCTGGCCCACACATCGGTATAAATAACATCTGCTCCAGCTACCGCTTCCTCAGGATCCTGGACTACCAAAAGTTTGGCACCAGTCTGTGCAGCATCTGCCTGGGCCCGGGCCAGCACCTCTTTATCAGGCTCGAAGCCGGAAGGTGAAGCAATCACTACATCCATCCCTACCCGGGCTCCTCCATACAGCAGGGAATTGGCTACATTATTACCGTCGCCGACGAAAGCCAGTTTCAATCCTTTAAGTTCACCTTTATGCTCTTGTATAGTCATCAGATCACCAATGATCTGGGTGGGATGCAGAAGATCAGTTAGACCGTTAATTACCGGTACCGCTGACCATTTAGCCAATTCTACCACCTCTTCATGATCAAAGGTCCTGATCATAATTCCATCCAGCATCCGGCCCAGAACCAGTGCGGTATCTTTGATAGTTTCCCCCCGGCCCAATTGTATATCCCGGGGACTCAAAAACAGGGCATGGCCTCCTAGCTGGTACATACCTACTTCAAAGGCTACCCGGGTGCGGGTGGATGCCTTTTGGAATATCATCCCCAAGGTCTTGCCGGCCAGATAATGATGAGTGATCCCGGCTTTTTGCAG
>CAZBKS010000161.1:0-5627 GCA_964492475.1 uncultured Syntrophomonas sp.
TGTCCCCCGTGAGATGTCAGGTTAATGGGTATTATTTTCCCGGGATAAGGGGCACCAAATGCTACATGCTGTTTCCCCTGGCTGTTGTTGAAAAAGGTAGTGATGAAAAAGCTCTCCCCGGTGACGGCCCTTTTTAAACCCTTAAAAAGGGCAGCTCCAACGCCAGCACCGGCACCAGCACCAGTTCCGGTTTCCATCACTATCCCCTGTTCCATGTACATCATGGCACCGGCTTCAGCTCTCACACCTTCGCCGGGGTCCAATTCAATTTCAACCATCTGCAGATCATCGCCAAATATCTGATAATCAATTATATCTGCTGCCATTATTTATCCCCTTTCGGTTTGTATTCAAGGTTTTTTCCTATACTATTATTACATTGTTTGCTATAAAATTCCTGCCTGGCCGGGCAGAGTTTTTTACGTGTTTGTGCCTCCAATTTGTACGAATTAGATTTTATTACATTTTATTACAGGAACTTGCCCGGTAAAAGCAGAAATTATGTTTATATTCTATTTCATGGAGGCTATTAATGAAACATAAGTTTTCCCCTTAGTAGCTGAATTTCCCGTTAATCTTTAATTAATCGCTGCAAGACAAGCATCCTGCTATGTGCTATCATGCTGAATATACTGCTTGGATATATGGAGAGAATAACTATGAACAATCAGGAAGGTATACTCTGCGAACGCAGATCATATTCCAACGATTCCAGCACTCACAGCCATGACTTTGCCCAGCTTATTCTGCCCCTGCAGGGTACTCTTTCCATAAAAACTAATAATAATAATTTGCAATTGGATGCTGATCACCTGTTTTTCATCCCCTCGGGATTAGACCATACTTTTTATGCCCGGGAGCGCAATGAATTTCTGGTGCTGGATATCCCTTTGTCCACCTTCCCCGAAGTATATCAGAAAAATGTCAACAACGAACTATATATGGAGCTGGATAGAAAATTAAAAGCCATCCGTTTATTAATGTCATATGAATCTCACGGTGCTAAAAACCGCAGCCGGGATTTATCGGACCTGCTTCGCTATATTTCCGGTCTATTGTTTAGTTCTTCGGTACCGGCATCTATAGATTATATACACCAGCATTACTTTGAAAAAATAAGCCTGAAACAGCTGGCTTCACTGGAGCATTTTAATGCTACTTATTACTGTGAATGGTTTAATAAAAAAATGGGGGTCTCTCCCCATACCTACATTCAGAATATTCGTCTGAAAAAGGCCCGGGAGTTGTTGCGCGAGACAGACCTATCGGTAATGGAAATTGCTCACCGGGTTGGTTATGAGCAGCAATCCTCGCTTACCCGGCTTTTCAAAAAACATGAGGAACTATCCCCCCGGGCTTACAGGAATAACAAACCCGGCTAAAATAACCTGAATATCGGCTAAAAAATAATTGCGGCAATGAATTATAATACTACTAAGTATTATATAAAAGAAGGTACTTTATCATGCAGCGCGGGATTTTATTAATCTTACTGGCAGCCGTACTCTGGGGAACGACCGGTTTTTCGGCCAGGTTTATCAACGATATTTATCCGCTGTCTCCCTTGACTATCGGAGCCTGGCGGCTTCTTTTTGCTTCCCCGATTCTAATCCTTATTTCCTATCTAAGCAATGGCAATAAAGAGCCTCTGCAAAGAGAACATCTGGGGATTTTTCTGATCTATGGGGTTACTGTAGCCACCTACCAGCTGAGCTTTTTTTCCGCTGTTACCCTGGCTATGGTTTCAACCGCCACTCTGATTGCAATATGCACCTCCCCGGTGTTCGTTGCTGTTTTATCCCGATTGTTTTTGCAGGAACGCTTGAATGCCAAGGTTTTCATGGCACTGGTTCTGAGCATCAGCGGTACTATACTGATAATGGATATATGCCAGCTTAATTTTTCTCTCGATTCCAACAATTCTCTGGGCTACCTCCTGGCACTCGGGGCTGGTCTGTCATATGCCACATATGCTGTGGCAGGCAAATCCCTCCTGGCTCATTATTCCCCGCTGCGGATAGTGTCTATCACATTTTCATTGGGCGCTTTATTTATGCTGCCCTTTATACGCATCCCAGCTGATCTTCCCATGGCGGTATGGGCTGTACTTGTGTTCCTGGGAGTAGTACCTACTGCCCTGGCCTATATTATTTATACTACCGGTTTAAAAAGCACTACTGCTACCAATGCGGCTATAGCATCACTATTCGAACCGCTGACGGCTACTTTTCTGGCTCTGGCATTCATTGGTGAGCGTCTCAGCTGGATGCAGTCCATCGGCGCAGTTCTGCTGTTTTCGGCGCTGTTTATTATAAGTGTACGCAAAACTTCTTGACTGTTTTTACTACCACCATTTCCTGCGGCGAAAATAGCCAAGCATCATCATTGCTATAACCAGCATAAGGCCCAAAATGGTAATATAACCGTAAGACCAGTTTAATTCCGGCATGTTTAAGGAACCTGCCTGAGGGTTAAAGTTCATACCATAGATACCGGTAATGAATGTAATCGGTATAAATATGGTAGCTATCAGCGTTAATACCTTCATCACTTCATTCATTTGGTTATTCACCAGTGAAAGATAGGACTCCAGTATGCTGCTGGAAATCTCACGATAACTGGCAATAATGCTCAAGAGCTGAACGGTATGATCGTAGGAGTCGCGCAGGTATACTTTCACCCGCTTCTCTATTAAACCGGTTTCATCTTCGATCATTGCATTAACTACTTCCTGGGCCTCCCAGATATATTTTTCCAGCATAATTAATTGTTTTTTCAAATTATGGACCTCTTCTATGACATTATTACTTCTTCTGGTAAATACTTCCTCCTCCAGAAGGTCAATATGGTCCCTTACCTGAGTCAGGCCCGGAAAATACCGATCTATTAAGGCATCACATATGCTGTAACATAAATAATCCGTACCCTGACTGCGCATTACTCCTTTACTGCTTCGCAGGCGGTTACGTATTAATTCAAAAGCATCTTCTTCGTTTTCTGCCAGCGTTATCAAAAATTTATCTCCCGTCAATATACTCACCTGCCAGGCAGTACGTGTACTATCCTGCAACAGGTACATGACAATGAAATAATAATTATCATAAAATTCGATTTTAGAACGCTGCCCGCTGTTCAGAACATCCTCCAGAGACAGGGGGTGAATATTGAACCGCTTTCCCAGCGACTCAAGCAGGGCGGCGGAGGGACGCCCATCAATGCTTATCCAGCTTATGACGTCCTCATTATCTTCATCCAATAATTCCTCTACGTTATTGATGTCTTGTTCGGAAAAATAATCAGGTGAAAATTTGATGATGTGAATATTGTTCCGGATTTCTTCATCTTCTACATGATTAACCAGCGTGCCAGGTTCCGTGCCCGGGGGATGGTAATAATTTGAACTCGGGTGATAAAAGGATTTCGCTTTAGACATCTACCCTGCTTCCCTTCTTATAAGTTCATTGGATGTTTTTCATAATTATACCAAAGATATCTGGCGGAGAGTTCTCTGATTGCCGATTGCTTTCCATACTTCACTTCCCATATTTGGTACAAATATTTGTATATAAGCAGGGTATGAAATGCTTTTAACTGAAAGGGGCCAGCAGAGCGATGATTTATATCAACTTCCTCACTGCTTTGCATAACTGATAGGTTCGAAATGCAGGCGGACCGGATTCGGCCAGCAGTTCCCGGGCTGCGCTTTCCAGGCCCTGTTCCCTGACCTTGCGGTCAGATAAATACATGGCCAGGAGTCCTTCTACTACTGTTTTGGCAAAGGCACTTGCGGGCAGGCAGCCGATTGAACGGTGTGACTGTCGCACAAAAAGCTTCAGCCGCTTCATCATCTCTTCGTTGCTCCCATAATAGAAGGTAAAATTCAAGTCACCGCCCAGATTGTCTTCCTGACGGTCAATAAAATAGTCCAGGAGTATATGCAGTCCACATATCCAGGGAAAGTAAACCTTAACAGTGTTCTCCACTTCCTCCAGCCCCAGGTTTTTCCTGCTGGCCAAACCCATCAGAGCAAAAACTGCCAGGGTCGATCCGCAAGCGGCAGCGTATTCCTGCCAGAAAAGACAGTTATACCTGGTATTTGCGGATGCTGCCCAAGCTTTCAAGGTATCCTCTCTGATTTCTATCATAAGGTGTTTGTTAACCTGCAGATTTGCATACAGATCTACCAGAGCCAGCACATGCTCCTCTACCTTTTCCCATGATGGGAGTTCTGCTATATGAGTTCTGCATTCATGCACCAGTTTTTCCAAATATCCATTATCATTTTTGTGGGGATAATATTTATAGTATTCGGCCTGCTCCTTTCCCCGACTCAAAGCATCATTCAATGAGCGATGCAGCTGTTCAAAAGCTCTTCCATCGGTACATCCGGCCCGATCACAAAGATTATCCAGATAATCGCAGATGGTCTGAAAAGCGACTATGAGTTTCAGCAGTTCCCGGCGTTTTTCGGGATAGGGCACGGCAAATACCGCTCCCCCCTGGCAGTGAAAATCTTTGGTCTTCAGACTCAACAGGGCCTGGCGCTTCAGTTCACTGCTGGGACCCAGTTCCGCTTCATGCTGCCAGTATTTGAGCAGTTTTCTTACTTCGGGCAGTATCCCGCTGATATAAGTATACAGGATGCTGCTCTGCCCTTTTACCTTTCTGCTGCTCATTTGGTATATTAATTCATTGCCGGTACTATCAAGTGTTCCCATTCAACAGCCTCCCTTTCGAAAGAGACTATATTTTCAGTGGGCCGATAGTATCTTTCCATTAAATAAATACCAGTATCTTTGAGGGCCTGGCGAGCAGGGCTCACCGGTAGTTGGTCAATTATATCCACAGCCTGATGAAAAAAACCCTGGGATCGCCTGATGCTTTCTTCCAGGGCGCCGGACTGGGATAGTAATTCAACTATCTCTGGCAGTCGTTCGACACTGCACCTGCCATTTTCCAATAGCTTACGCAGTTTCATTCCCTGCTCACGGTCTCTAAGAGTTAGTATTACCGGAAGAGTGATATTACCCTGAGTAAGATCGTTTCCTACCGGCTTGCCAAGATTAACTTCATCGTTCGTAAAATCGAGAACATCATCGATTAATTGATACGCATAACCCAGATTAAGCCCAAATTTTTCAAGTATCCCAATCTGTTCCGGTTCAGCTTCTGCCGCCAGTGCTCCTACCCGACAGGAAGATGCAAACAGGCAGGCTGTTTTACGGTAGGTCTTTTCATAATAATCTTCCTCACTGATATTTAAATCACAGTTTAAGGAAAGCTGTTTTATTTCTCCGGTACACATAACCTGTATGGTGGAAGTAATATTATCCATCACTTCTTTCAGACTGTACCGATTAATCAGGTTAAAGGCGGCGGCAAACAGGTAATCTCCGGTCAGTACGCTGGCCTGGTTTCCCCATCGATAATTTACACTTTCCCTGCCTCTCCTGCTGGCCGCTTTATCTATCACATCATCATGAACCAGAGAAGCCATATGAATAAGCTCCACTGCCGCGGCTATATCGATTATTTTATTCTCATCATGAGAACTAATACCTGCAGATAAAAAAACCAGGCGCGGGCGCAGCATCTTTCCGCTGTTCTGCAAAAGGTAATCCAATATA
>CAZBKS010000162.1:0-5608 GCA_964492475.1 uncultured Syntrophomonas sp.
TATGGAAAACCAGTTTCTCACCAGCATTGCCAGTCAAACCACCAATGCTATTTTAATTACTATAGCATTGGCTTTAATTATTGGGGTACTGCTGGCTCGACGGATCACTCGGCCTATTTCCCATCTATCCGCAGCTATTCATAACCTGGCCCAGGGAGATCTGGAAAGCCGGGTAGAGCTTGCCGGAGACCGTGAGTTTGTGCAGCTCTCAGAAGATTTCAACTATATGGCCCAGAAGCTTTATGAACATGAGCAGAGTCGAAATTCGCTGGTAGCCAATATTGCTCATGAGCTCCGCACCCCTTTGAGCATACTGCGCGGACAGCTGGAAGCACTTCAGACTGGAAGTATGGAGTTGACCGATCAAGTAAAGGCCAGTCTGGTAGATGAAATCATTAGACTTACCCGGCTGGTTAAGGAACTGGAAACAGTTGGCCTGGCTGAAAGCGGAGCACTAAGGCTTAATATAGAGAAAATCAAAACCCTTGAGGTCATGGAAAGGCTGCTGCCATTAAGACTGGTGATGGAAGAAGAGGGAATAGAATTTAAGGTGGATATGGAAGAGGGCGGCTGGGTACGGGCAGATATCAACCGTCTGACTCAGGTGCTGATTAATCTGTTCAGCAATGCCATGCATCATACTCCCAGAGGAAAAGGAGTCATTACTTTTAAGATCAGTCAAAGGGGAGATTATATGCAGTTTAGTATTGGAGATAATGGGCCTGGCATAGCGGAAAAAGACTTACCCTATATTTTTGATCGCTTTTATCGAACCGATCAGGCCCGCAGCCGGGAAGAAGGAGGCAGCGGTCTGGGCCTGGCCATAGCAAAAAGCTATGTCCGTGCTCATGGGGGATCCATTTGGGTTGAGAGTGAAGAAGGAGCAGGCAGTGTATTCCATTTCACGCTTCCCTGCAATACTGATGATTGATATTAAAGAAAAGTGAAGTAATATATTGAAAAGGGAAAATTGGAAACAGCAGAACTGGAACTCAAGTATATCCTTTTTCTTAAGCCAACTTGTGGTAATCCTAACCGGGATTGGGCTGGCTATATGAAGGAGGATTTTTTAACCGCAGGAAGAGGCAAGATTTGATTTGTTTCAAGGAAATTCTTTTTTTAAGTAGAATAACTACATAGATATATAGTATGCAAGAGAGGAAGTGGAAGAATGAAAAAACTCATTGGTCTGGCTATGATATTATGCCTCATGCTGGCAATTTGTGTAATGTCGGGTTGCGGTGGGGAAAGCAAGGATGGAGAGCAGAGCCAGCAGCCAGAAACAACTGAGAATGCTGGAGCAGAAAATTCTGAGGGCAGTGAAGATGACGTTACTCTGGATGAGATTTTTTCCAGAAGCAGTGCTATTCAATCCCTGACTTTCGAATGGGAGATGACCGGAGCAGATGGTATTTTATCCAGCGGGACTCAATATATTCAGGGCTCCAATATTCGTATGGATACCAATGTACAGGGAACGGGACAGGCAACCATGCTTTATAATGCTGATACCCAAGAAGCCTGGATGATTAATTTGAATGACAATACGGCTATGAAACTGGGCGGTTACGATGCGGAAACAGAAAGCGTAAACCCGCTGGAGCCCATGTCAGCTTATGAAGAGGATATGTACAACGTGCTTGGACAGGAAACTATAGATGGGAAAAAATGCAGCATAATTGAGATAACAGAGGATGAAGCTTATACCAAAATGTGGGTTTGGGAGAAATACGGCTTTCCCCTTAAAATGGAAATTGTCTCAGATGGAAATCAGATCAACTATGAATATAAAAATGTAAGCTTTGATAAAATACCTGATTCCATGTTTGAGGTTCCTGCCGGGATTCAGATTATCGAGATGCAGATGCCCGAAGGGTATGGGCAATAACAGATATTAATGAGATTGGTTCAGGTTACAGATAAGCAGACCTTCAGGGTTGGCAGAACATGGACCAGTAGTAAAACTTGACTTATTATATTTGAGGCCTCCAGGCGATAAGCCGGAGGCTTTTTCATATTTTATTATTCTTAATAACCAGGTATATGAAACATACCCATGTTTATAAATCATATATATAGAACAGCTTTAATTATCAAAACCCCGGGAAGGAATAATGAGGAGGAGATGGTTTGTATAAGAGGCTGGGAGTTTTACTGGCAGTTATTTTGCTGAGCGCAATGGGTCTGGGGGGATGTTTTAACGCAGACGCAGACCGGCAAAAACAAACAGACCAACTGAGCCTTTATGAGGTTGGTCCTTCCATACTATATGCCCCTCAATATGTAGCTTTGAATCAAGCTATCTTTGCTGAAGAAGGAATCCAAGTCGAGCTGACAACGGTACAGAATGCGGAAGAAATAATTACGGCCCTGCAGGAGGACCAGGCTGATATAGGCCTGGCAGGTGTTGAACCCAGCATTAAAGTTTATCAAACCGGTAGGCAAGACTATTTAATAAATTTCTCCCAATTAACCCAGAGAGAGGGATCATTTCTGTTGGGCCGCAAGCGGGAAATTGATTTCGAATGGGAGAAGCTTAGGGGCAAGACTATAATAGTTGGATATCCAGGGGGAAGGCAGCAAATGGTTTTGGAATACATTTTAAAGCAGCACGGGTTGAAGCCTGGACAAGATGTGGATATCCATGCTCATATAGATGCAGCCGAAGCTTTTATGAAAGGGACTGGTGATTATGTGGCGGTTGGGGAACCTGTGGTTACTTGGATGGAAAATGAAAATGCCGGGTACATTGCAGCCTCTATCGGAACTGAGGGCGGGATTATCCCGGATACTGTTTATATGACTAGAAAGAGCATGCTGCAAAAGAATCCGGAATTAATACAGAAATTCAGTAATGCTGTATACCAGGCTCAGCTGTGGGTAGATACTCATTCACCGATGGAAACAGCACAAGCAATAGCACCTTTTTTCCCTGGTGTTGAACTAGCCGACCTGGCTGCAGCAGTAGAGCGGTACCAACAGCAGAATACCTGGCGAGTAACCACCGTAATGGACGAACAGTCCTTCAATTTCCTGCAGGAACTTATTCTCACCACCGGAGAAACGGATACAGCAGTAGAACCTCATATGTTAATTAATAATGATTTCGCTAAAAAGGCGGTTCTGTATTATAAATGATGAGTAATACTAACGTTTGTAGGTATCGAAGAGTTTGCGCATATAGAATTTACTTCCATCAAAATCGAGTTCTATTAGCTTTCCGTCAGCTATTAGCTGCTCAACTGCACTCCATTCTTGTCCCGCCTTTTCCAATAGTTCCTTAACTGCACTTTCCCGCATAGGATGCACGGAAGTAATACGCAAGAGGTCTCTCTCCAGGTTGCCGGTATAGGTGAAACTATCTCCCTCATGCCCGATTAGATATTCTACCTTGTCGATATACCTGCTGTATATTTGATAAGCTATATTCACCGTTATTTCGTCCGGGGGTTTTATCTTCCTATCTGCTGGGGGGCGGGTAGGTATTAAGATATAAGATACTTCGGGTTTTACCTGAGCAACAAAACGCGCCGTTATATCCAGGCCTTCAGCTTTATCATTTAATCCCTGCACAAGCATAGTTTCTGTATATAATTTACCCTGATACTCGGAGGCAAAAGCTAGAATACCTTCCTTTATTAAGGGCAGGGAAAGCCCCCGGTGGGGATGATCTACTTTACGCCAGATTTGCTCATCTACAGTATCAATTTTTACCGATACCCAGTCAGCCCTGGCCAATTCCGCCCTGACATCTGCTTTCCACAGCAGAGAAGCATTAGTTATCACAGCTATGGGTATGCTCAGAGGTTTTAACAGGTTGATCTCCCGGCCCAGATTTATATCCAGAGTAGGTTCTCCATCAGGAACAAAGGAAATATAATCAATATTATCGCCTGCTGCTGTTGCTCTGTCAATCTGCTCCTGCACTGCATCGCGGATTTCTTCAGGTTTAAAAAAAGCTTGTCGTTCAATTTGTACTTTGCTGGAATATCCCTGCTGGCAGTAAGTGCAGGAATAGGTACATATTTTGGGAGGTATATTGTTAACTCCCAAGCTGCGGCCCAGCCTGCGCGAGGGTATAGGTCCGAAGGTAAGCATATGTAATCCTCCTCGTATATGAAATTAGGTGTTACTTTTAGTATTCATTTTTTTATGGCCTATTTTCTAAATTTTAATACAATATAAGGGCTGAACAATTTTAATTATAACGTTATTAGCTGGAATAAGTCCAATATCCAGGTCAAGATGACATGAGCGGGTATATAAACTCGATGACAGAATAATTATTATCATGATAAAAGTATTTACAACAGTAATGTCTGCAGGTAGTATAATACCTATAGTTCTGCTTGCTAAGGTGACCCGAACGAGTATTATTTTGATTACTATATGATCCCGGCTCGAATAGCTAGAATTACTTATAGATCATATTGCTCCATTTTGCAGCTAAGGCCAGATCACAAGCAACCGGTTATGCAGGAGAGTAACGGAGGGATAAAGCATAATGCCTGTTATAAATAGCCGTTCTTATCATAGCGACTGTGAAAGTTGAGTTTTTGAGGTGATTTTAAAATGACCATCAGTGCACTATTTATAACAGCTTTTTTGATTGGGCTATCGGGCGCAATGATGCCGGGTCCTCTGTTGACTGTTACTATTGCCGAAAGTGCTACCAGGGGTTTTATTGCCGGCCCGCTGATTATTTTGGGACATGCTATACTGGAACTGATCCTCATATTGGCCGTAATAGCAGGTTTGTCAGTTTTCTTGAGCAATACCTCGGTAAGCAGTACTATTGCTCTGCTAGGGGGCACCTTTCTGGTCTATCTGGGTTTTACCATGAGCAGGGATGCTGCTGCCGGGAAGGTGTCTATGGGTGATATTAACCTGGATAATACCGGGTCAAATGCCAAGGGCATGCACCCGGTTTTGGCGGGAGCAGTCATCAGCCTGGCCAATCCGTACTGGAGCATATGGTGGGCAACAATAGGCCTGACTTACCTGACTATATCTCTTGAAAGCGGCACGCTAGGCCTGGCCGCCTTCTTCTCCGGTCACATTCTGGCTGATCTGGCCTGGTATACTCTGGTTGCGGCCGTGGTAGCCGGGGGCAGAAAATTCATAAGCCCACGATTGTATAAATATGTAATTATAGTCTGTGGTGTTTTCCTGCTGCTGCTGGGAGGATACTTTGTTTTAGGCACAGGCATTATGTTATTCTAATGGGGTCAGGCACTAACTTATTTACAGTTATTAGACAAATAAGTTAGTAAGTTGGTGCTTGACCCCGAGCTAATTTTGGACTATGGATATCATCATCAGACCTCTGCTTGAATGCTGCACATAATCTCTATAAGCTGGGATTCCAATTGTAATAAATCTGGTGATGAAAAACTTCGATTCTGGCCCAGGTCTATGGTGATTTGATTAATTATTTGCGAGGGACGTCCGGACAGGATAATTATTTTATCCGCCAGACAAAGAGCTTCTTTTAAATCATGAGTTACCGCGATGATGGTAAATTTGTTTTCCAGCCAGAGCTGGTTAATATCATCCATTATGCTGGCCTTAACCCTTAAATCCAGAGAGGAAAAAGCTTCGTCCAGTA
>CAZBKS010000163.1:0-5592 GCA_964492475.1 uncultured Syntrophomonas sp.
AGACCTGATCCTGCCGGGACAGACCACCGAAGGACAAATCGCATCCGTCCAATATCCGGGGCCACTGCCGGACGGCTCCATGTCCATTCAGCTAAGCCTGGGCAAGACCAATTTTGGGGTCAACGGACAGTCTTTTGCCATGGATGCCAGTCCGATGATACTGGAGAGCCGCATGCTGCTGCCGGTCAAATACGTGGCGGAGCCCCTGGGAGCAGTGACCGCCTGGAACCAGGCCGAGCAGAAGGTGACCGTGACACTCAATAATACGGTGATCGAACTGTGGATCGGAAAAAGCATGGCGAAAATAAACGGGGCGGATGTTGCAATCGATCCCGATAATCCCAATGTGAAGCCCGTCATCGTTCCCCCCGGACGCACCATGCTGCCCCTGCGTTTTGTGGGAGAAGCACTGGGATGTGAGGTGGAATGGAACGCTCAAAACAGCCAGGCCATCATAACATACCAGGGCAACCAGCTAGACCCCCAGCCGGAACCGCCAATGGACCAGCTGGACCCTCAGCCTGAACCGCCTATGTAAGCTGCATGATTTTTGCATCTGACTGGGACCGTCCTCAGCGTATTGCGGGGCGGTCCTTTTTAAGCAAGGGGACGTTCTTTTTGCTTCCTTCTTTATAGTTTGCTAAGTGGACCTTTTGTGAGTAGGCTTGGCATAATATGATGGTAAAAAATGTATGGAGCTTTTGGCATGGTTAGGCAGGCGAGACAACGGTGCAAGAGTGGCACTAATTAAGTAATCTGCAGGGAATCAATCGAGGAGATATTTTCCTCGATAATGATGATAGGCTGCGCTTTTTGAAACGCTAGCGCAGAAAAAGAGAAATGAAGAATACTGGCTTTACAGGTAAGGTGTGAAAAAAACTGATCCCGAAAAAGTATAATAAACAGAGAATGCCAGGAGTTGAATAGAAGTGTTGAAAATGAAGCAATTGAGAGTTAAATATATGGCAATAAGTGCATTGTTCCTTGCAATAGGATTGATTTTATTTCATAAATATATTGAGTTAAAAAATATAGTATTTGATGGAGATGGAATAGGTATATATTTGCTGGGTATTGAAATAAATGATAGAGTTACAAATGAGCAAGTTGCGACATATGAATATGGTTTTTTCATGGCTTCTGTTTTATGTTTGGTTGTAATTTTCATTATGATTTATAGATTAGTTAAAAGCAAAAATCATATAGAAGCGGTTTAGATTATTTTAGGAATCGGGTTAAGGTGATAATGATGACTCTTCAACAATTAAAATATATTATTAAAACCGTAGAATGCGGCTCTATAAGTGAAGCTGCCAAACAGCTTTTCATATCCCAGCCCAGCCTATCGAATGCGATAAAGGAGATGGAAGCGGAAGTCGGTATCGAAATATTTACTCGCTCTCCTAAAGGGATAGCGCTTACTATTGATGGAGCCGAATTTCTTTCCTATGCGCGTCAGGTATTGGAACAGGCTGAGCTTCTTGAACAGCGTTATAAAGATAAAAAACCATCCAGGCAGCTTTGTTCCATTTCTACTCAGCATTATGCATTTTCGGTAAATGCTTTTGTGAACCTGGTCCGTCAGACCGATGTCGATGAATATGAATTTACGCTGCGGGAAACACGTACCTATGAAATCATAGAGGATGTGAAAAACATGCGCAGTGAAATAGGTATCGTTTATTTAAGCAGCTTTAATGAAAAGGTACTTACTAAACTGCTGCGGGAAAACAGCCTTACGTTTAATCCGCTATTTACGGCCAGACCTCATGTTTTCGTAAGTTCAGAAAACCCTTTGGCCTTGAAAAGCTCTGTCACCCTGAAAGACCTGGAGGATTATCCGTGCCTTTCCTTTGAACAAGGGGAATTTAATTCATTCTATTTTTCAGAGGAGATATTGAGCACCGTTTATCATAAGAAAAGTATCCTGGTCAGCGATCGGGCTACATTGTTCAACCTGCTCATCGGTTTGAATGGATATACGATATGTACCGGTGTATTGAGCAGCGATTTGAATGGCAGCAACATCATCTCCATACCGCTGGAAGCTGAAGAAAGCATGACTGTGGGGTGGATCACGAATTCCAGAGCCATCCTCAGCCACTTTGCTTTCCGGTCTATTGAGGAACTGAAAAGACTTATTGCCGAGTATGGGTTTAAGGTTTTGTCATAAAAATAATGGAACTGTGGCATTAAGTTCCATTTATTATACCGGGCAGCACAATAAGCTTCTTATGGACTCGGTGATTTTTCGTGCGATATATGCATTATTCATCGTATATAGATGAATACCATCAACACCCTGAGCTATCAAATCTACAATTTGGTCGACGGCGTAAGCGATTCCGGCATCCCGCATGGCTTCTGGATTATTTTCATAGCGTTTCATCATAGTGGTGAATTTCCTGGGCAGTTTAACCCCGCAGAGGGTAACCATCCGTTCGATCTGCTTTTTATTTACTACCGGCATAATTCCGGCTTCAATCGGTACATCTATGCCTGCGCATTCAGCTCGTTCCAGGAAATTATAAAAATAACTGTTGTCAAAAAACAGCTGGGATATCAGGTGATCTACGCCGGCATCCACCTTGGTTTTCAGATTCCTTATGTCTGCAGCAATGCAGCGTGCTTCACTATGTCCTTCTGGATAACAGGCGGCGATAATATTAAAATCACCATGTTCTTTAATAAAAGCAATCAAGTCGCTGGCATATTTAAAATCCTGCTTGACTGGTATAGCCGGATTGATATCACCTCTTAAGGCCAGTATATTATCGATATGGTTGTCTTTCATCTGTTC
The DNA here is from genome assembly GCA_964492475.1 of uncultured Syntrophomonas sp. Lineage (GTDB taxonomy): Bacteria > Bacillota > Syntrophomonadia > Syntrophomonadales > Syntrophomonadaceae > JAAYJK01. The sequence continues at coordinate 2,801 of CAZBKS010000163.1, forward strand.
CAGCAAGGCCAGAACATCCTTCTTGGTTTGGCTGATACAGGTCAGGTGGGCGACTGCTTCCCTATTATATTCATTTTTTATAGCTGATGAAATGGCAATAGTTGAAGCACTGTTGTCGCTGCCGCCCGCACTATACGTTACACTGATAAAGTCAGGTGAGAGATCATTAAGTTCGTCGAGGGTCTTATAAATGGTGTTCAATCCAGAGGTCTTTTTCGGCGGAAAAACCTCAAATGACACTGGTGTTTTCACTTTAAATAATTCAGATACTTTCATAATTATAAACTTTCCTTGATTTCTTTGGCGGCCGTAATAAGATTGGTAAGGCTTAATACTGTTTCTGCTTCACCTCTGGTCTTCAAACCACAATCAGGATTTACCCATAATTTATCCTGGGGCAGTTTGGCCAGCATTTTGTTCAAAGCGTCTTTAATTTCTTCTACCGAAGGTACTCTTGGTGAATGAATGTCATAAACGCCAGGGCCAACTGCTGTTTTGAAATTACAGGAGTTTAACACATCAATGATAGAGAGATTTGAACGTGAAGCCTCAAAGGTGATCACATCCGCATCCATATCGTCAATATCCTCCACAATATCATCGAATTCGCTGTAGCACATATGGGTATGGATTTGTGTCTCCGGCTTTACACCGCTATGGACAAGTCTGAATGCAGGTATGGCCCAGTCAAGATACTGTCTGTGCCAATCAGCTTTTCTGAGCGGAAGTTTTTCTTTCAGTGCCGCTTCATCAATCTGAATTATTTTTATTCCGCTGGCCTCAAGGTCAAGAACTTCCTCACGAATTGCATGCGCAATCTGGAGAGCGGATTCTCTCAATGAAATGTCCTCCCGGGGGAAAGACCAGTTTAGTATAGTTACCGGACCGGTAAGCATCCCCTTAACCGGCTTATCTGTAAGGCTTTGGGCATAGACCGAATATTCAATGGTTATAGGTTGTGAGCGTGAAATATCCCCCCATATAATCGGAGGCTTTACACCCCTGGTTCCATATGACTGTACCCAGCCCTTTTCGGTGAACAAAAATCCATCAAGAGATTCTCCGAAGTACTCTACCATATCATTGCGTTCGAATTCGCCGTGAACCAGAACATCAATCCCGATTTTTTCCTGCAGAGCTATACACTCCTGGATTTTCTGCTTGTTGAAATCCTTATATTCTTGCTCGGTTATTTTTCCTTTCTTAAACAAAGAACGATTCGCCCTTACCTCGTCCGTTTGGGGGAAAGAGCCTATGGTAGTTGTAGTCAGAAGCGGAAGGTTGAATGCCTTCTTTTGAATCTTTCGGCGTTCTTCAAAGGCAGGAAGTCTAATAAAGTCGGTTGCGGTTAAAGAGGAAACCTTTTTCCGGACTGCATCGTTGAAACTGCCTCTTGCTTCATTAAAAATCCTGACGTTTTCTGTATATATGGAGTTCTTTGCAAAATCAGGATCATCAATTAAAAGCTTCAGGTCTGCAAGCTCCAGGAGTTTTTCCTCAGCGAAGGCAAAATGCTTCTTATAGCTGTCAGCCAGTTGAGTTTCATTTCTGAGTGAATAGGGAACATGTAGAAGAGAACATGATGTAGATATTACTATGTTGTCTACATGATTACTAATTTTGTTCAGCAGTGAGATTGATGCTGCATAGTTGTTCTTCCAGATGTTTTTTCCGTTAACAATGCCAGCAAACAAAGTTTTATCAGCGGGAAAACCATTCTGCTCCAACAGCTCCAGGTTTTTTAATCCCTCAATAAAATCAAGACCGATGCCATCAAAGTCCAGGGAGATTATATCATTATAACAATCACGCACATCACCGAAATATGTCTGCAAAAGCAGCTTTACATTTCCCTTGGCCTTGAGTAATGGTATATAAAGGCTTTCAAATAACTGGATATCAGGTTCGGTCAGATCGGTAACAAGACCTGGTTCGTCAAACTGTACCCATTCAGCGCCGAGCTTATCGAATTCTACAAGTATTTCAGAATAGGCCTGAATGATGGTGCCTACAAAATCAGATACTCCTCTTGCTCCTGTAAATCTCGACAGCTTTATAAAGGTGAAAGGTCCGATTATAACAGGTTTGGTTAATAGTCCAAGCAATTTGGCTGCAAGAAATTCATCGAAGGGCTTTCTGCCAGCAAGCTTTATTTCCGTTTTATCTTCAATTTCTGGCACCATGTAATGGTAATTGGTGTTAAACCATTTTTTCATGGCAAGTGCTTTAACATCTCCATTTGTTCCTTGATAACCTCTTGCTGCTGCAAAATATTCTGAAAGAGCATCAAGCTTAAGTGCCTTATATCGCTGCGGAATTACATTCAACATGAAGGATGTATCCAGCATGCCATCATAAAAGGAATAGTCGTGGGATGAAATGTAATCAATTCCGCTTTCAGCCTGTTTAAGCCAATGAGTTCGGCGAAGATTTGCCGCTGTTTCATACAATATATGGTCAGGCATTTCACCCTCGAAATAGTTTTCCAATGTGAATTTCAGCTCTCTGAAAGCTCCTATTCTTGGATATCCTATAACTGCCGTTTTCATAAAATTGCCCCCTTGATTCCTATGGTATTGTAGTTATTATATTAGCAGCAGAATAATATAGGGTAACACTTGTTAACTATGCAGAGATATAGTAATAAACTATAGGGCAGAATAAGTTATCCGACTATTAAACTGGATCTCGTTGTGAGCAGGGGGGCTCACTTTTGGCCTGACATTCGCAATTGAAGAGCAGTAAAAACTTAAAGAACGGAAATGAAGATGTAAACAACGTCCCGCTGCTTC
>CAZBKS010000164.1:0-5577 GCA_964492475.1 uncultured Syntrophomonas sp.
GGAACGGCCGGAAAACTGAAATTGCCCCGGGTTTTCCTGGATAGAAATGACTTTTAGTTCAGTTTCAGCGGGTTAAAAACTGCGGCTATGAACATGTGGAAAAAAACAGAGAAGAGTGGAGAACTGAAGGTATTTGACCTGGCGGCCGAGTTTCAACAGGCTCTGGTAGAGGTTCTGGTTGAAAAATCGCTGAAAGCAGCCGGAATATATGGGGTGGACTCCCTGCTGATGGCTGGTGGAGTAGCAGCAAATCAGCAGCTAAGGTTTTTGTTAAAGGAAAAGGCGGGTCAAGAAAATATAAAAGTTTATTATCCTTCATTATCGTTATGCACTGATAATGCTGCTATGATAGCAGGTGTAGCATATCAGCAATATATTACTAAATCTTATGCCCCACTTGAGCTAAATGCTTATCCCGGTCTATTGTCCCTGTGAAGATATTCTGTGGATAATGTGGATAACTTTGTTGATAACTAATAATGCCGGGCTTTATGAGGTCCTATAAAATATACTGAGTCCTAGAAAAAAGGACCGGTGTGGCATTACTGATATTTTGTCTTGTGGATAAGTGCTTTACATAAGGAGGAATGGGGATGCATCCTATTTTAGTACAGTTCGGTAATTTCAAGGTCTATTCCTGGGGATTTATGCTGGCGATTGCTACAATCATTGCAATAGTGGGCATTGGCCGTATTTTCGACCGTGAGGGCTATGATAGGGATATGGTCCTAGACATGGTCATACTTATGGTAGTATTCGGGATACTGGGGGGAAGGATAGCGTATATCGTCTTTTATGAATGGACTGTTTTTCTAGCCAACCCCGGTATGTTTTTTTCTCCGGGTTTTTCCGGGCTGATATGGTACGGAGCATTTACGGGTGGATTGCTGGCCTTTTTGTTTTATATTTGGAAGAAAGGTTTGGATTTCTGGGAAATGGCAGATATGTTCGCTCCGTATTTAGCCCTGGGTTATGCCATAGTAAGAATCGGATGTTTCCTGAATGGCTGCTGCTACGGGCTTCCCACCGGTTCAGAATATGGGTGTGTGTTCCCAGGGGTTGACAACCTGCTGCGCCATCCTACCCAGCTGTACAGTTCACTCCTCAACTTCATATTATTTATTTATTTATTTTGGCTTTTTCCCCGCCGTAAATTTACCGGGCAGGTTTTCCTGGCTTATCTTATAGGTTATTCAATTTACCGGTTTATTATCGAGTTCTTCCGATTCAGTCTGTTAAATGTTGGGCCTTTTACCCTGGGGCAGATTTATACCATGATTATGTTTGCCGCCGCTCTGGGCTTGTATTTCTGGATCAGATCGAAGGAGAGCGGTAATATATATGTAAGAAGAGGCAGGCGCAAATAGTATATGAATGATTTACAGGTGATAAGGCAGGCATTAAGGGAAGATATAAAACTGGTCCGGAGCCGGATGACAGATGAGGAAGTAAAGGAATCGAGCCGGCGAATCGCTCTTCGAGTCCTGGAGTTGGAACCAGTTCGACGGGCCAGGACGATTATGGGTTTTGCCTGCATAAGTAACGAGGTTGATTTATGGAGCCTGCTGGATTTACTAAAGGACCAGGGCAAGACTGTTCTTCTGCCCCGGGTAAGCAAAGCGAGAAATATCGAGGCAGTTGAATATACCTCCTCCCAAAAGCTTCAGAAGGGTATATATGGTATTTTAGAACCTGAAGGGGCAGCTTTTCCCCCGGGAGATATCGATGCAGTGCTGGTACCGGGTCTGGTATATGACGCCAGAGGCTATCGGTTGGGATATGGTGCGGGCTGCTATGACCGCTTTTTGCCAGGCTTGAGAAAGGATGCGTTTATATGCGGCGTTTGTTATGAATATCAGGTGGTCGACGATATTCATCCATGTGAATTAGATGTTCCGGTTCACTGGATAGTCACAGACAGGTCAGAACTGGTTATTAATTGGGATTTTTTTTAAAGCCTGAATAACGGTATCCTCTTGATCATTTATCTTCATATATTTCTAACCTGCTGCTGTTTAAACTGCCTAAACAGCACTCGCCTTAAATCAGTTCACTATTTTAGTCCAGCCGGTTCCCGCTGAAAAAATTCTTTCTCACATCCGTGTTCAGTTCTCCTATTATGACTTCATTGGGCAAAATAGCAAACAATACCAAGCCTCAGGGTGCATTATATCGCTGGCCCCTTTCCGCCAGCAGTCTACGCTTTTCAGGCACAACAGTTAATTATCCATCCAATGGACTTCTTTTAAAAGAAATAGCAGAAAATATTGACATTTGACAGAATGTGCACTAAAATTCACTCAAACATATGATATAGTAATATATGGAAAACATACTTTGTGATTGAGTTGTGCGGGAAGTATTATATGCTGGTAGTAACATTATTGTTCTGCTGTTGCATTTCAATTAACAGCAGGAAAATTAATGTAAATTTATAGTATAAGAGGTCAAACAGAATGGAGAGATAGAAAATGGACAGATTACGAGTAATTATTTGTAGTGATGCGCCGCTTTACACTCAAAGTTTGTCAGTAGCATTTGAGGAAAATAACAATTTTAAGGTTCTGGACAAGCTGAAGTCAGGTGAATTGGTAGATCAGGCCTGTGCTGTACAGCCTGATATAGTGGTGTGGAAAGTATCTGGTGCGGAATTTATTCCCTTGCTGAAAGATTTAATCAAACACTGCCCTATGCTGCAGACGGTTATTATTGTGGAAAACCCCGCCGATTACGACCTGCTGAATATACTCGATTGCGGGATTCGTGGATGTCTGCCTATGCGACTGCTTCCCCGGCAGATTGTAAAAGCAGTGGAGTTGATCGTTACTGCGGGTATTGTATGTATACCCCGGCCTGGTCCCGATGCCTATGGGAGCCGACCGGAGACAGATGAGTTTTCGGGAGCGTCTCTGTTGACCAGCAGGGAAAAGGAAGTCATAAATTACCTGGCTCAGGGCTATTCAAACCATGATATAGCGCAAACGCTTTGTCTTTCTGAATCTACCATAAAATCGCACCTGCGCAGTGCCTTTAAAAAATTTAATGTTCGTAATCGTACTGAAGTTTTAGCTTTTTTGTACAATCAGGAAAAAGATAAGAAAAGAGTCAGTACCTAGGTTCTGCAAGCCAGTGTTTAGAATGCCTCTCTCTCCCATGGGGCTTAGCCTCATAACGAATGCCGGATGATATATAATATCATCCGGCATTTCATAGTTTTTAAGAATTTAGGAGTTATGCTCTGCTCCTTACTACCAGTCCGGGTGGAGGAAGGGGTATGGACTGGCAGTAAGTGCAAAACAAACGGGAGAGAAGGGTGATTATATATTGAAGAGCTCTATAAAAAAGCTCAGTGTACCGTAGTTTGAGTAACCCGGTGAGTAAGCGCAAATAATTTCACATCGGGTGCCAGGAAAGTTTTTGAAGGAGACTGGATGAATCGGTTGTTCATTACATAGCCGGCATCCCAACTGCTGTCAACTGACACCCATTCATTTCCAATCAAGACTTCGTTCCATGCGTGCAGCTCCCAGCTGTTTCCTGATTCTGCTTGTCCATACACCACCTTGGTAGGCAGGTTGGCAGCCCTGGCCAGAGCAGCAAAAAGGAAAGAGAAGTCGCGGCATAAGCCCTTGCGGTCCTTTAGAACCTGGCTGGCTGTAACCAGCTGGATATCTTTTCTTAAATAAGCATCGTAATCATAGGCTATATTGGCAGTAACCCATGAATGAATATTTTCCAGTTTATCCCTGGAACTAAGGTTGGATGGTGCGATAACGGCAGCCAGGTTTACTATGTCGGAATTGCCGGAGTCCACATACATTGATGCCGAAGTGTAACGGCAGTCTTCAGAAACCTGATTGCTGACCAGGAAGCGGATGGTACCATCAAAGCGCTGGGCGTTGTCACCGGCCCATATGGTATACTGGCCGGCACCGAAGCGCAGATTAATCGAAGTACTAAAGGTATTACCATTAACATCAGCTTTCCAGGTAGTAAGCTCCTGTTTGGGGCCGCGTATACAGAACCACACGGTATCCAAACTTGACGTTCCTTCAATAAACAAGCTTCCGTTACAGCTGCTCCCACTGTAGCTGGGCGTAGCAATCTGTATATCAGAATTCCGGAACCCGGTAGAATATGATGCCTGGGCTTGAGCATCGATAAAAATAAAGTTAATGCTTACCATAAAAATAAGAGTTATTAACCCCATGCTTAAAAATTTACTAACTTTCACCTTATTATTCCTCCCGTCAAAAAAACCTGCATACCAATCTGCAGGTTTTAACTCATGTATACTATACCGGCAGCTGGCTGGCATAACGGTAAAACCGTGTTAGCCCCTGTAGTTTTGCGTCGCCATTTTTCAATGGTTTTGCCTTTTTCATGTTTAAGTTGACCATTCATTTTCACTGCCAAAAGGTATAATGTGCTGGCTTGGATGCATGAAAATTCCATTCCCAAGACTCCTCCATATTTATGCATCCCAACAGGGTTTTTGCAGTGAAATCACCATTGTATTAAACAGGAAAGATCATCATAAATAACTCCTTTCGATAAAAAAACCTGTATGCCAGCATACAGGTTGATTACCCTATGGTAAAGAAATACCGGTAACTGGCTGGCATAATGGGAAATACCATGTTAGCCCCTGTAGCTTTGCGTCGCCATTTTTCAATGGTTTTGCCTTTTTCGTTTTTTATCCCCCCTATATATAAAGGGAATGATACCAATATACTATATTGCTTTAATATTGTCAACAAATAAGGAAAAAATAACTATAAAAAAATAAATAATTGTTTAATAGCATTTAAAATAGGATTAAAGCAAGGAGAGAATAACGAATAAAATGATTTAATGAATGAAATCGGGACGTATTAATGCGCCATAGGACTAGAAAACCTATCCAAAAGTATTAAAAAAACGAGATAAACCAGCCTAAAAGGTCAGCCAATTAAAAATGCCATGATAGGCTTTACAATCACATTTAAAAGCATTGGACAGGGAAATATGTCTGCCGACACTAGGCTAAAAGTATGAAACAATCGGGCCAAATTTCCTGCCTGAGGTTAATGTACAGCGATAGGTGTACTGTTTATTATATAGATAGTTTAATAAATACAGTAATACTCATAATTACAAATATGAGACTATCAACGGCATAAAAGTGTATGCAGAGGGCTTCAGGAATATTGCGGCTAGATATGATTGAAACGTTCTATTTTTTTCCCCCATAATGGGTGACAAAAGACCCATGAGAAATAGGACATTTTGCCGAATAATGGCTAAATAATATAGGTTAACAGCCGGGTATATTTTATGCATAACAAGAAGAAAATCTCAATATATATAAATTGTGTTTTGAGATATTTATAAATACCAAAGGGGAGGCGGTAAAATACCCACAACTGAATATATCAGAGGAGATATAAGCGAGGGAAGTATCGGTTATTTTCCCCATTTTCAAGAAAGGGGGTAAATAAACTGAATACAAAAGACAAACTTTTCATGGGCGGTATTATTTGCGTGGTAGCACTGCTGGGTTTTATAGCTGGAGCTATTGTTTCCGGCGGGCAGGCT
>CAZBKS010000165.1:0-5562 GCA_964492475.1 uncultured Syntrophomonas sp.
TCTCCTGTATTTAGCCGGTACTGCTGTCTTTATAATTTCTGCCAGTTCCAGAGTGGTATCAATATCTTTTTTATCCCTTTCTTGAACAATAGCCCGTGATATGCTTCTGCCATATCGTTCTTCACCATATTTAAAAATAATTTTTGCCAGCTCAGCCTCTGAATAGGTATTAATAATATCCCAGGCTTTCAAATTCTGGCTGGTATCCATCCTCATATCCAATTCCGAATCGGAATGAAAGCTAAAACCCCTCTCCGGGGTGTCCAGTTGAAATGAGGAAACACCCAAATCTATAATTATTCCATCCACGTTTCCGTATTCATCTTCATCGAGGATCTCTTTCAAGTCTCTGAAGTCGGAATGTACAAATTGTATTCTATCATCAGCCAGCCTTTGGCTGGTTTGCTTCAAAACAACTGCGTCCCTGTCTAAAGCTATTACCCTGGCCTTTTCACCTAAACGGGACATTAATTCCTGTAAGTGTCCGCCGCCTCCCAGGGTACAGTCAACATATAATCCATTGGGATCACCTGTTACATAGTCGATAGTTTCATGGAGCAGGACCGGTTTATGCAACATATATACACTCCTAAATGCCGAGATCTGCCATTTTTTCCGCAATTTCTTCATATGATGCTGCCGCATTTCCATTATAGCTTTCCCACTTGTCTGCGGACCAAATCTCAATTCTTGCTCCCACCCCAATAACTGTAACATCCTTATCTATCTCAGCATAATTTCTTAGATTTCCGCTTAATACGGTTCTACCCTGTTTGTCAAGTTCAAGCTCCGATGCCCCCGAGAAAAAGAAGCGAACAAAAGACCTGACATCTGCCCTGGTCAATGGAAGAGCGTGAAGTTTTTCCTCTATGGCCTTCCATTCATCCAGGGGATAAAGGAAAATGCAATTATCCAGACCTTTAGTCGCCACAAATCGTTCCCCTAGCAGCTCACGAAATTTGGCTGGAATGGTAATGCGCCCTTTATTATCCAGTGCATGCTGATATTCTCCTAGGAACATAAGCCTTGTCCTTTCCCGTTTCATCTCAGGGATTTTCATCCACTATGAACCACTTTACTCCACTCTTATTCTACTCGACCTGCACAATCCCCTTCTTTGTGAATATAGTAACAAATGCCCAAATTCTGCCATAATCAGCCTGCTCCTCAAATAAAGCCCGTAATATTGGGTTATATCTAATTTATTGTCAACGATCATATTTTGGGGGCCTGTGAAAAAATTGTAGAAAAGTCCCATATATTTAAGGACTTTAAGGACTTAAGTGGTAATAATTGAATTGCTATACAGGTGGGGGAATGACAAGAAAAAGAAGCAGCTCACTCTACCCAGATCGAATTGGAGAATATCCAGGGACGGTATCCCAATAGAAAGCGGTGATAAGCTTCTATTCGGTATACTCCCCGATCAACGTCTTGAAATATATGTCTCTTCCCGGTACTAACCTGCCAAACTTTTCCGTTTTTTATTAGTTTCACCCGGGCTGATTCAGGTGTCACTGCCTGAAGGATCATATGTTCGCTTAAAGGTACAGTATCTCCCATCTGCCAGGTATTGACTCCGTCCCGAATAAAGAATCTGAAACCTTTGCTGTTTATAAAATAATCGTATCCTATCCATAAAGTCCCTTTTCTTATGGCTGCATATAATTTCTCTTTGTCTGGTTGAACTTCCCCGCTTAGAGGCAGTTCGGTCAGAACATGCACATTTATACACTTAAACGAAGTCTCATAAGGCGATGCCTGTAAATTAAACATCCCTAGCTTCATAGCATATCCGTGAGCATCAGATCCGCCGGTAGCAATTATTTTCTCCCCCCGGCATTGATGCTCATCCAGTTTGGCCAGAGCTTGGGGACAGGGGCCGGACAGTGCGGCATGGGGATAAAAGACCAGCAATACCCCCTTGATAGTACTGGTGATATGATCTTTCCACTGGGAGGTGAAGTTCCATATTTCAATTCCTTGAAAATTGCACACTTTCCAGTCCGTCCACGGAAAATTAATCCCATCTGCAAACACAGGTGATCCCTTTTCAAATGGATGGGCGATGATGCCTATGCCCTGCTGCATGTTTACCTCATCAATAACTGCCTGGGGGTTATCATCATTATTTTCAACTTCTTTATCGATATCCAGACAGAGATAATGGTTTTTGCTTTCATTGGCTTCCATACCGATCAATACCAGAACATTCTGCTGATATCCCTCTTTTCCATCATACAATCCGCTCAGGGTATAATGGTCCGTAATAATAATGAAATCCAATCCAGCCCGGACAGCTTTAGCAGCTATATCTGCTATTTCGAGAGAACCATCTGAATAGGATGAGTGTATGTGCATATTACCAGCGTATTCGTACATTTGTATCCACCTTCAATTCCACCCCACACAGGATATCTTGGGGAATGGAATTATATGTTAAGATTCTATTCTATTATATTATATTACCCGACCCGCACCGTTGACCAAAAATAATCGCGTAAGCTGCTGAGTAAAAGCTACTGCCATGCTGGGTAATTAGTAGATACAGGGACCGATATTAATAAATAAACTGCTATTGCTGCTCTTCTCAGACCTTATATAAAAATAAAAGGTAGGGCGATTAAACGCTTGCTACCTTTACCATTATAATCCCAGCTATACCAATAGAAAGTTAGAATTATAGTTTATATAAAATGTTTTCATCCAGAAATTTAATACCTTTTTCATTAAATATTTTTCTCGCCCTGCCGATGTCTTCCACTTTAAATATGACCAGGGCATCGTCCCCTTTGGTGCCTAGAAAAGCATAAAGGTATTCGATGCTCAGCTCTTGTTCAGTCATCTGTTCAAGAACTGAAGCCAGTCCTCCAGGTGAATCAGGTACTTGTACCGCTATTACTTCGGTCTCGCTCACAGTAAACCTGGCATCCTTTAAAATTTGATAGGCTTTGGCTGGATCACTGACAATCAACCTTAAAATCCCAAAATCTGACGTATCGGCTATAGATAAAGCTCGGATGTTGATTCCTGCTTCACCCAAAACCCTGGTTACATGAGCCAGTCGTCCCACTTTGTTTTCCAGGAATACAGATATCTGTTTTGCCATAACTATACCTCCTTTAAATTTTCCTTTTATCGATTACCCTTTTTGCTTTCCCTTCACTGCGTTCAATGGTTTTAGGTTCAACCAGGCGTACCCTTACCGCTATGCCCAGCGCGCTTTCCAGCTCTTTGCCTATCCGCAGCCCCAGGCTCTCCATTTTTCGCACTTCGTCACTGAATACCTGTTCTGATACTTCGACATGAATTTCGAGTTCATCCAGATTACCCTTTCTGTCCACTACCAGCAGGTAATGCGGTTCTACTCCTGGTATACCCAGCAGCACACTTTCGACCATGGAAGGAAATACATTAACTCCTCGAATAATAACCATGTCGTCAGAACGTCCCAGTACTTTGGCCATCCGGGCATGGGTTCTTCCACATTCACATCTTTCCATATTTAGCGTGGTAAGGTCCCGGGTGCGATACCTGATCATCGGCAGAGCTTCTTTGGTGATGGTGGTTAAAACCAGTTCACCCGCTTCACCTTCTGGAAGTACTTCGCAGGTTACAGGATCAATTATCTCAGGGATAAAATGATCTTCACCTATATGCAATCCAGCTTTTCTATTACATTCAATTGCTACCCCGGGGCCTATTATTTCACTTAAACCATATATATCATAGGCATCTATTTCCAGCTTGGTTTCAATTTCCCGGCGCATATTTTCAGACCAGGGTTCCGCCCCAAAAATACCGGCTTTTAATTTTAAATCAGATGGTTTAATCCCCATTTCCCTCATAACTTCATACATGAAAAGGGCATACGAAGGGGTACACATCAATTCAGTGGTCTCAAAATCCTGCATAAGCATAATCTGTCTGTGAGTATTACCTCCTGAGGTAGGTATAACTGAAGCTTCTATCTTTTCAGCCCCGTAATGTGCTCCCAATCCTCCGGTAAACAGACCATAGCCGTATGATACTTGAACAACTGAACGTTTACTGGCACCTGCACAATATAGTGCTCTGGCCATTAACTCAGCCCAGGTATCGATATCTTTGCCAGTATATCCAACGACGGTTGGCTTACCTGTTGTACCTGACGACGAATGTATACGTACTACATCACTCATCGGCACAGCAAACAGTCCAAACGGATAATTATCCCTTAAATCTTGTTTGGTGGTGAAGGGAAGTTTGTTAATATCCTCTAAACTCTTAATATCCTCAGGTTTTACCCCGACCTGATCCATTTTTTCTTTATAAGCCGGAACAAATGCATAAGCCCGGTATACAGTTTCCTGCAATCTCCTGAGCTGTAATTTCTTCAACTGTTCCCTCGGCATACATTCTTTTTCTTTATCCCAATAATTCATTATTCTACCTCCTGTTTTCTTATTCCTGCAAATACCAAGATTGTTTGCAATAGCTGATAATCGGGCATAACATGCAATTGGCATGTTTTTTCCCGCAGCAGTCGGCACCCAGAGCTACCAGAAGGGCATGATATTCATTATAAATGCAAACATTGGCTTCTACATTTTCCTGCATAAAATTCTGCATTTGCTGGTAAGTGATATCTTCATCAACCAAACCCAGTCGACTAAAAATTCTTTTGCTATAAGCATCTACAACAAATATGGGTTTATTCCCGGCATACAATAAAATTGAATCGGCAGTCTCGGGACCTATTCCCCATATGCTGAGCAGCTTATATCTTAAATCGGGCAGTGGCGCTTCAAACATCAAATCAAGCTCCCCATGATATTCCTTATCAATAAAGTTCAACATGGCCTTGATCTTTTTTGCCTTCTGCCGATTATAAAGAGCGGGTTTTATCAAGGCGGCCAGATTTTCTTCCTTTATATCCAGCAGAGGCTGATATCCCAATACCCTTTCCATTTTTAAATTATGTATGGCTTTTTCTACATTCTTCCACGCTACGGCTTGGGTTAGTATGGCCCCTACTATTATTTCCAGCCTGCTTTCTCCCGGCCACCAGCCCCTGGGGCCATAATGCTTGAGCAGTATTCTATATATCTGGGCAACGGTGTCTTTAGTGGTACTCATTCCTAATCCTCTTTCAATATATCATCTGTTTTCCAGGCCCAGGATGCTGTTAACTGCATGAGCGGCCAGAAGTAATCCTGCGGTCGCTGTCACATATACCATGCTTCCCAATTCAGACCCTTTCCTTAAAGGACTTTCCTGGGAATATACCACCGTAAGTCCTGAGTATATACCATATTCCCGGAGCTCACGCCTAACTTTGCGTGCCACCGGACATGTACTGGTATCTTTAATATCTGCAATTTTTAGCAACTGCGGGTTAATCCGGTTAGCGGTACCCATGGAGCTAATAATGGGGATTTTCTTTTCCAGGCAGGTTTTTATCAAATGAATTTTATCTGGTATAGAGTCTATGGCATCGATTACATAATTGCAGCTTTCCTGGTCAAGCATAAAACTGTTTTCTGAATTGTAACTGGAAGGATAATTCCTGACCTTCAGATA
>CAZBKS010000166.1:0-5552 GCA_964492475.1 uncultured Syntrophomonas sp.
CGGGTGGCGAGGATTATACCATGCGCCTGTGGGACATAGCCAGCGGCAAGGAGATAAGGTGTTTCCGGGGGCATACCGGAGGGGTAAAGACGGTTTGTTTTTCTCCCGACGGACGGCTGGCTTTGTCAGGCAGCTATGATCACACCGTGAGAATCTGGGATGTGGAGAGCGGCAGGAATATCCGGCAGTTTGATGACCATACGAGTTCAGTGATATGCGCCAAGTTTTCAGGAGATGGCCGGTTGGCATTGTCCGCCGGCGAGAATGGGTATGTAAAAGCTTGGGAAATTCAATATCCTGACCGATACCGGGTGGCCATCAGCCCGTTCCCCCTGGTTTCCAGGCTGAAGGAGGTCGGAGTGCTGACCGGAGAAAGGCAAAAGGCCCGAAAACTTCTGGACCAGGCTAAAAAATATATGAGTGAGGGGCTGTATTCAAAGGCTTATGAATCTCTGCGAGACTGCCAGGCAATAGGTGAATTCGAGCGGGACCAGGAAGTACTGGACTTGCTGCTCAAAGGCGGCCTGGAAGGGAAAGGGCGGCGGTCTGGATTGAGGGGAGCCTGGCAGCTGAAGAATTTGAGTGGCCACGCTAGTTCATTGATACCAGGATTTGTGCAGACTATTGATTTTTCACCGGATGGCCGGTGGGCTGTTTCCGCAGCAGCATGGGATCAGAAAGTCAGAATATGGGATATTCCAGCCGGAAATGAGGTTATGAATTTGCAACACCCCGTGAACATAGATACAGTATGTTTTTCCCCGGATGGCAAATATATTGTTACAGGTGGGGTGGATAGAGTCATCCGGCTGTGGGATGTAAACACCGGCCAAAAGTTGAGACAATATGCCGATAACCGCAAGGATCCGGATTACATTATAGGGGTAGTATCCATCTCTTTTTCTCCAGATGGCAGGTATTTTCTATCAGGCAGTGGTCACGAACACACCATAAGTATATGGGATATAGAAAAAGCAGATGACCCCGTGACTTTTTGGGGACATAATGAAGTAGTCATGGGGGTATGCTTTTTTGAGGATATGCACAGCATCGTATCAGTAGGTTTGGATGATACTATCCGGATATGGGATATAAAAACCGGTAAAGAAGCGAGCAGGTTTGACTGTTTAACCGGATCATGGAAAGCGGTTGCCTTTTCTTCCGACTGCCAATATATCCTGATCGGAAGCCGGGATAACGGTTTTCGGTTGTGGGACCTGAACACCGGCCAAGAAATCCGAAAATTTTTAGGGCATACCGATAGTGTTATTTCCATTTGTTTTTCACCTGATGACCGTTTTGCCCTGTCGGGCGGAAGCGATAACACAGTCAGGTTATGGGATATTCAAAGTGGTGAAGAGTTGAGGCTATTTACCGGCCATACCAATACATTAGGGGCAGTATGTTTTTCCCCTGACGGTCGTTACGCCTTATCGGGGGGAAACGATAGCAACATCAAACTCTGGGAGTTTGATTGGGAATGGGAATTCTAATAGGGAACAGAACCCACTTCTTTTCAGTTTCAGCATAGTGGAGATACCTACTTTCAATATCTTTTTTGCAGCCGATTTGAATGTATTGCGTTTCATCTGCCGTTAATACCCGGCTAATCTCTACAGTCAGGAATAATGCTTGGGTAATTGCATAAGGGGTACCTTTTATTAACTTTCTGACCAAAAAATAAGCTGAATCCTTCTTCTTGAGTTATTTTATCTATAAACTAACACATATTTACATAATTATGTAAATATCTTAAAATAAGCTTATGATTTATATTAATCATATTTTTGTCTTCAACCGTTCCACTTGGGCGGTCTTATCGGTAAAGATACTGCTGACAGACCTATTCTGTATATATAATTCGTAATCAGCAGGCAGGCAGTTCAAGTCCGCCCACCGGCTCCAGAGAAAGTAAGGCCCCTCCGGGTTGGAGGGGCAAGTTGTTTTCTGTATGCAGCTCATTGTAATCTAATGTTTTTATCCTATTTTCCAACAATAAAATAATAAATAATACTGCCAGATTAATTCTTTTGATTGGTGTTATTTTGGTCAGGTGCAGGCATATTCCCCATATTCTTTAACATGGAAATTTGCTCGTCACTTAAACCAAGTTCCTTTAATTCGGTATTGACTTCATCGGTTATTGTGCCCCCTGCATCTTGAATTACTTGCATGGCCTTTTGCATTGTTTCCATGTCTAACGAGTTGCCGCCAGGAATTTGCTTGTCATCATTATTGCCTTGAGGGGCTCCCCCTTTGCCGCCCTTCATGGATCCCAAATCGCTTATATTCAAATCTCCGGCACTGATCAGTTTATCAGAGTTGGCTTTTTGTTCCTCAGTTGTACCGGGAACAGTACCTTCGAGCTGTCCTTGTACACTTTCGGCCCGAAGATTTCCCAGGGTTATAAATGATTCTACTGCCTTTTCGTATTCCTCATATGAGCAGAAGGCGGTTGCGTCATTTTTTACATAATCAGCAATCAGTGTATTTAATTCCTCAACTTTAGCTTCGAATTTTCCGTCAGCAAAGTAGCTGTCGATAAGCTCCTGCATATACTGATGATATTTTTCCAGATATTCGCTGTTGGCAAACAGCTTTTCCAAAAGCGGACGGTCTGCCATTTCTACACCACTGACCGGGGTATCAATCGGGAAGTTAATAACAGAAGCGGCATCACTGTTTTGAAAACCACCCCAAGCCAAGTTATAGTCCCAGGGCAAAATGGTAATCTTTCCATCTTTCTCGTAGATGTAATAATTTTGCGCCATAGAGGATGAATAACTGTCAAGATTTACTACAATGGTATGGGCCGCAAGGTATCTTAAAACAGCGTCTACATCAAAATATTCTTCGAGGTCGGTTCCGGTTGATAAGGCTTTTAGTGCCGTTATTATGCGCTGATAATCAGATTCCTCACTCTTGCCAACGGCGTTTTCGAAAATAGCGCTATAGCTGGATGAATTGTCATCTGTATATTGCAGAGAGCCACCGCTATCACCTGCCCCCATGTTACCGCCCATGCCTTTTGCGGGTGCCCCATTATCAGCCATGTTGGATACTGTATTTGGGGGATCGGCATTTTGTGTATTTTGCTTATCTTGTGGTTTATTATCTCCTGCTTCACCCGCATTATCCATACTCATTTTCACGTTGTAAAGCATGCCGGAGGTATCACCAAAAACTCTTTCTTCATAGCTGTCATTATATAATTCAACCGCAAGATATAAACCCCATGGTTCGTCATTTACAGTGATATTGGAGTAGGCAAAGTATGGGCAGTCAACCCCAATTGTTTTCATAAGGTCATAAGAAATATACTCCTTCATATAAGTATTATCTCCGAGCATGTTGTTGACAACAAAGCTTTCCAGTCCAAAGCAAGTTTGACCTTCTACATATTCGTCAAATTTTAAACGGAAGCTGTAACGGTCACTATCTGAAGAAGCAACCTGGGTCAAACTTGAATTTCCCTTAGGACGAATACCAACATCTTTAAATTCAGTGCCGTTAACAACAACATCAACTTTTATATACTCTTCCTCTGCAGCAGTATCAAGCATCGTTTGCCATGCGGTATCATCAGCAATAATTTCAAGGGAGATAATATCAACTCCAAATATTTTTTCAGCATATTCAGGTGTTTCACTGGCGCTTGTGTCTGTACTGCTACAACCTGAAAGCCCTCCTAAACTGATGGATAAACAAAGAATAAAAACTAGTACCGTAAGGTGTTTGCTTTTTTTACCAGGTTCACTATTTTTCATATTAATAATTGCACTTCCTTTACTTATATTCGAAAAATAACATTTCCAAGTATCATCTTATGTTGATGATATAACTTGAGACTTAATTTAATCTTAAATAGGCAAAGGAATTCAAATCAGTACCATCGGCTCCAATAGAAGGAATAACCCCTCGTAATGAGGGGCCTTTGTATGGGCAATAATACTTTAGGATTTCAAATGGGATTTTAGCCCTTCCCAAAGCGTCCTTTACCGCCAAAGAGCGTTGAGGCCGCATCAATACCTCTGTTTTCATATTCCTCGGTTTCCTTCAGTTCTTCATCAGTCTGTTTTCTTATTTTTGTACATACTTCAGTGTAGAATCCATTCCCAAATCCGTTCTGTTCATCCATGTGATATAGTTCGATGTATTCTTCTTCAGCGTTAGTATAGCCATTAGTATTCATGTAGGCTCTGAGAAGGGGATAGAGTGCGTTTTTATTGAGTGCTATCAGACGATTGGCGTTGGTCGCAGTTGCTGCGTATCTTGGGGCGATAGTTGTAATCCCATAGGGCTCTTCAACTGTGGGTAAATTTGCATCATCGATTACGGCCCCTACTATTCCGGGAATGGTATTGGTATCGATTTTAGTCGGGTCAGCCAGGTATATATTGATATACTGTTTTGATTCGATACCTTTGCTCTTAAGGTATTTGCGCAATTCCTTAATCCTACCGGTAGCAGACCAGGTTGACCCTATACTGCGTACATATACTATGGTATAGGGACCAATTTCTCTTTCTCCCAGCTGAGGGCGGGATAGTATTTTGAAATATAAGATTGCGGCAATAAAAGCGCTAAAAAATACTATTTCTATAATTGTCAGGGTCATATTCGTATTCACTCCATCCATATCGATGATCAAGCGGTGTGAAGCTAATAAATTAATTGATTAAATATAATATTGCCCTTTGTTATGTTTTATATTGAGAAGTTGCATTTTATATGGATGTATAGTGAAAAAGTGAGGCATAGCCCCACTTTTTCGCTATAGCAACATCTTTCTATTGGAGGAGGAAGTTAATTTATATGAATTATGCAACGCTGGTTGTATCTGTTTCGTTAATCAATTCTTCCTCTTTTTCGAGCCATT
The DNA here is from genome assembly GCA_964492475.1 of uncultured Syntrophomonas sp. Taxonomy (GTDB): domain Bacteria; phylum Bacillota; class Syntrophomonadia; order Syntrophomonadales; family Syntrophomonadaceae; genus JAAYJK01. The sequence continues at coordinate 4,880 of CAZBKS010000166.1, forward strand.
TTTCTATTTGATCAGACCACAGCTGTCCAAATTCTACGTCACCTTTGAAGAAATCATTGCCATAGGCAAGGAATGTTGCTAAAATACCAACTGCGAAAGCATAGGCAGCACCTTTGGCTAACAGTACTCCGCCTATTACTCCTGCGATACCCAAGTCTCTGAAGCTCCTGGATTCCATGACTCCGATACGTACGCTTACAAAGCCCTGAACTATCATGGTAAGAGCCAGAGCTACTGGCAGTATGGGCTTGGTCAGAGTAACTATAGGCATTAACCAGTAACCGGTAAATGTTCCCCAGCGGAAGCTGGCGGCTCCGCCAAATAATGAATCCATACTTTCGCGTCCTTTTTTGTAGCGTTCACAGGTAACAACCTGCATTGCTGCCCACAGGGGACCGCACATGGTTACATCGGGACCCATGATCGACATGATCAGGTTTCTCATACCAAATATCAGATGAGCCCGGTCAGGACTGTATTCGATAAGCTCATCAGGCCGAGTAATATCAGCGTCTTTTACCAGCGCCTGACTTTGGACTACATCACCGAAGAGAACGATGTAAACAGCCAGGATGGTAGGTATCGATGCAGCGAACATTGAGAGAGAAGGCCATCCCAGCGCACCCCAGGGAACCCATTCGGTCCATAATACTCCAAAAGCTGGTTTGGTTAT
>CAZBKS010000167.1:0-5536 GCA_964492475.1 uncultured Syntrophomonas sp.
GCTGCAGCGGGTTGCAGGTTACAGGGCACCGCTAATTCCCCGTCTAGCACGGCAAGTGTAATTTCGTTTATGATCTATAATACATTTTACTATGAATACTCTGTTTTACAAACGTTTTGCTGTAAAGTCCTAGAGCGAAATTTTAACATGAAAACAGGATATTAGCAAATGTATTATTTAGGATTATTCATCTTCGAATACTATTCGGCCTTGCGACATAGTCTTGATGATAGCCAGAGATTCTACCCTGATACCTGCCTCACGAAGAATTTTACCTCCCGGCTGAAAACCTTTTTCTATTACAATTCCTATACCAACCAGATCAGCTCCCGCCTGTTCAACAATATCTCTTAAACCCAGAGCTGCTCTGCCATTAGCCAGGAAATCATCAATAATCAATATGTGGTCCTGGCTATCCAGGTATTTGCGGGAAACCATGATTTGATAAGTTTTGTCTTTAGTAAAAGAGAACACTTCGCTCTTGTATACGCTTTGGTCCAGGTTTTTTGATTCCGTTTTCTTGGCGAATACCACCGGCACTTCAAAATACTGGGCGGTAATAGCTGCCACCGCAATCCCCGAGGCTTCTATTGTTAATATTTTGCTTATACCTGCATCCTCAAATCTCCTGGCAAATTCACGTCCAACTTCATTTAGAAATTTAACATCTACCTGATGATTAAGGAAATTATCCACTCTAAGGACATTGCTGCCCTGAACACTGCCTTCCTTTTCGATTTTTTCTTTAAGTCTTTGCATATTAACCCCTTATCGCTGATGGCCGGCCGATCCAACCAGAGTTCACACTCGAAGCCATCCAGTCCTACGGCAGGACTAACTGCCCTCAATGTTTCTATCTTATCATAATTTGTCGATAGGGTTAAATAATACTTGCTTACTGCCCCGGGCTGTTACCAATTGAGCCCCGGCCATGCGTTGAAGATAAGTGCTATTCTTGCACATCATATTCAAACACTGCTACTGGGCTGTTTCTTTTACCGAAGCCAATAGCTATGGCTTTTATGATTACATCCTGGTCAATCGCAATAGGCCGGTTCATTTCCGGCTTAAAATACGAGGTGCTGGGATTATATAGGAAGCTCTTGGCATCTGGAGTACTGCCGTCCATAGTGTAATACATCTTGACATAATCCTGTTCGGGATGACTCAAAACGATGTCGGTCTCTTCTTCGACCTTTCCCGGGGCTGGCGAAGCGCAAACAGTTTCCCACTGGCCGGGCTCGGAAGTAGATGCTTCGATCAATACTACATCCTTGACATACGCGGGAACCACCACATCGTTTAGCCCGGTTTGTCCTATAAGCAAGCATAAACCATCACTCTTGGCCTTACTCAGATCACTTGTGCCTTCCTGATATTCCCAGGCCAGAATAATCGGAACCTCTTGAGCTTCTTCCTCACTGCCTTCCATCAGCCCCGGGAAATAGAAGCGTTGTTCTTCCAGTTGTTCCCTGGTAAAAACCGCGGTGTATCCGTCCGAACCCATTATCGTAATGGTTTGCGCGGTATCTCTTATTCCCGCCTTTTTCAAGAGATAAGAAAATTGAATGCCTTTGCCAACACAATAATTTTTGGTGCCTACGTTATTAACGTTTGAATAGCATTCGCTTGCCAGTGCCTCCTGCAAGCTCTTTAATTCCTCCGCCTTATACTTTATTGGATGCTCTACCCCATTTCCTGTAATAGTCAGGGTTCCCGGCTCAAAGTCAGGCAGGCTATTTTCCTGCTTAGGATTCTGGCAGCCTGCTGATAGAGCTAAAATAACCATCAGCAGCACTGCAATCGTGATTTTTGTAAATCTGATCCTGCCGTTCATATAAATAAACACCTCGCCTGTAGATAGTTGGTTCAGTCCAATCTATACTACTTATTTAATGCCTTAATAATGACGGTGGCTGCCTCGGCCCGGTTGGCTTTGCCCTGAGGCTGAATGGTATTATCCTGGTATCCATTCATAATCCCGTTACTAACCACCGCGGCCACAGCCTGCCTGGCCCAGGCGGAAATATTCTGCTTATCGGCAAAACCTGTTTCTTCTCCGCCTTCCGATAGCTGAGCCGCTTTGAAGATCATAACCGCCATCTGTTCCCTGGTAATAAGGTCATCCGGCCCAAAGGTATTGGCATCATAACCATTTACTATCCCACTGGCAGTAGCTATAGCAATGGAGTCTTTAGCCCAGTGCGCGGCGGTGTCGGCAAATACTCTACCGCCTTTATTCTCAAGTTGAAATGCCTTAACCAGCATACTGGCAAACTCTGCTCTGGTAATGGTATTTCCTGGCTTGAAGCTGCCATCCGGATAACCGCCTACACTGCCTGCAGCTACCAGTTGTTTGATATTCTGCTCGGCCCAATGACCACTTATGTCAGTGAGAGGCACTGTTTCAGATTCTTCCATTATCTGAGGTCCTTCCACTGTTCCAGGTGTACCAATAGTATAGGAGAAAGTAACCACCTCACTGTCCAGCTTACCCGGTCCAATAGTTATGGCCTTTATAGTAGTGTTTTCATTGATGGGGCCAATAGGTTTATTATAAACACCCAGGACATCGGTTCGGGATGACCACCAGCGTTTGGCTATCCAGTTGTACATGGGACTGTTCAAAGTGGGAGTGCTGCCGTCGGTAGTATAATATACTTTATCATCATCCATATGGGCGTTGCTCAAGGCTATCATAGCACCAGCAGGTACCACTCCACTTTCTGGATTTGCCTGCGGATTATCCCATTGAAGGGGGGCAGCAGTAAGCACTTCTATTCTACTCAGGTATTTTACAAATAAATTGCCGGTTTGTTCGGTAACCGCCCGCTGCCCCAGCATAAAGAGCGGGGTATTCAAGTCATTCATATAGTCTGGATTATTACTGCCTTCAACACTCACTAAAGCGATGATGGGTTCTACAGGCTGTGCATCTGCTGCAGATCCGGCAATATTGCCATCACCGTCCTGGGTAGCATTTGCTTTAAAATTAGGGAAGCAATAACGCTGGTCAAGCAATAATTCTTTAATCGTGAGGGAAATACTGTAACCATCACTTGAATAAAGCTTGATCATAGTGGCATCTTGTTTAATTTCGGCTAGACTCAACAAATCACGCAGCTTAACCCCCTGGCCAACATACCATTTTTTGGTAGGCCAGGTATTGACTGCACTGTAAATATGCTGGTACTGCTCCATTTCTCCCAGCTCTTCCCGGGTAAAAGTACACGGCTTACCTACACCGTCACCATCGATTTCCAAGCATTGCTCGGCAGCAGCCGTTACTCTCATTGAATCCTCACTAATAAAAGAAGTGAGCAGCAGTATGCTGATAACACTTATCACGATTGCATACAGGTATTTATTCTTTATATGCATAAGCATTCTCCTTTCAATCCCCAATTTGCTGACTTTACTGCTTGGTCAACATGAATAATTTCCCGGTAGCGGGATCCTTATAAACCGTGCCCACCTTTTGATAGAGGTCACCCTGCCCCTGTTCGCTCTCGATCAAATCATTGCGTATATCGGTTTCTTCCGATAATTCCTGCCCTCGATCCAAATTTATTCGTTCACCCTGCATGGTCAAGTCAACATCCCAGTTGATTATCAGCGCCAGTAACAGACCACAGGCAAAAACCAGCATGGCATCTACAATATTAATAGCCCCTTCCAGGGGACTAACCTCTTCATTGCTTCTAAGCCTGCTCCTGCTCCTTAATCCGCCTTTCAACCGCAAACACCTCCAATACACCTTCCAGCAGAACCTCCAGAGAAGTCAAATAGTCCTCGTACCACCTCTTCCTCAAGCGGGAGATTGAAAAGGCTACCCCTGCAGCGGCCAGACCGGTTACCGTGGCATCAAAGGCCGTGAGCAGAGAATCCGCCAGACCTGCAGGATCGCCCTGTCCCAGAGCAATCAATCCCGGTCCCAACGGAATCAAAGTAGCCATCAAGCCGATCATTGGCCCCAGTCGGGCTATAAGGTCGGTTCGGTTGGTTATTTTCATGTAATGCAATTCTTCAGTAGCCAGCAGGCGTCTGGCCAGGGCCTGATGGGTTGCATCAGGCAATTCTCCATGTGCAATCAGTTCTTTTAAGGCTGATTTTTGCCGCCGGTAAAGACCGCTATTTTCAACTACCTTTAAAATCTCGCCCGCTCTTTCCTGCTGGAATGCGTCCAGCAGTGCGGACACATTAACCTTGATATTACGACGCTCTTTCAGTACCTCAACCACCAGACTGCCCAGTTCGATAAGCACGAAGGCCACCAGCAGCAGCAGTATGGCTATGGTAGGTGCCAATAATCCAGATGAAATAGCATGCATCGTTTCTTTCAGTGCTGTCTGCAAAAATACTATCACCTTGCTACCTCCTTCTTATAATCCCCATACCTTCTTCCTGCACCGGCAACAAACAGACCGAAGGCAATAGCTGCCATACAGTTGTTAAGCAGCTCGGCTTGATCAGGCATTTTACTCAATACGCCTCCAGAAGATACTTCATAGACCTGCCAGGCTTGCTGACCTGCCTGGGAGTCAACACTATTCATACTATGTTCCGGCAGTTCCCTGACTGCCAGGTACTGCCAGTCTTCCTCCAGCACCTGCTGCTCACCAGGAAAATCAGATGCCTCCTCCCTATCTACAAATTGTTCTGCAGATAGTTCTGGTTCCGCCACCGTCTGCATAGGAGTTCCCGGTACTTCCGGTTCAACCGGATTAGCCTGCTCCTGTGACTGTATATCACTGCTTTCAGCATCTTCAGGACTATGCTTGGCGGCATCTTTATTTATTCCCGCAACCTTGCAGCTGGCGGTCAGGCCACCGGCTACGGTTTTCACCGTGATAACCGCTGTACCGGAACCAACCACGGTCACCAGACCATTGTTATCAACTACCGCCACACTGGTATTGCTGGAGAACCAGGTCACGCTTTTGTCAACAGCATTATCGGGACCTACCGTAGCCGCCAACTCAAAACTGGCTCCAGGTTTTAGCTCAAGAGTATCTTCATCGAGTGTGATAGCCGTTGGCGGTCCACCCGGAATTTGTGGTTGATCGGGATCGCCAATCTGGTAAATAAAGGTAACTACCTCGCTGTCAGCCTTGCCAGGGCCTATGGTAATAGCCTTTATAACTGTCCCCTCTTTAATCTCTATAGCCTTATTAATAGAGCTTAAAGTGTCCGGGCGTTGACTCCACCACCTTTTTGCACTCCAGTTGAACATGGGACTGTTAATGGTCGGGGTACTTCCATCCGTGGTAAAATAGATTTTATCGGTGTCACTCCCTTTAGTGTTCAGTTCCAGCATAGTACCGGCGGCCACCTCTCCACTGCCTATGTTCACCCTGGGTTTATCCCATTGAGGCGGCTCAGTGGTGAGTACCTCGATTTTGTTGATATATTTAAGGAACAAGTTGTTGGTTTGTTCACTGACTGCCCGCTGCCCGCATATCAACAGCAGGGCATTCATATCGTTCATAGCTGCAGGATCGCTGCTGCCTTCGGCAGCAAGCAAGGCCAGAATGGT
>CAZBKS010000168.1:0-5530 GCA_964492475.1 uncultured Syntrophomonas sp.
AGGACATAGTTGTGAGATTCTCGGGCTAAGGAACAGGGACACACCTACCATTGGGGAGCTTGGTGGCAGGAATGTCCCTGAGTATGGTAAGGTCAGGGGACACACCTGGTTGGGCACAGGGAGTTTTCTAAATGGATTTCGTGAAGGGTGGGAAGTATGTTGCGACTCTCAGGCTAAGGTCAGGGGACACACCTTCCTCGGAGTTCCTTATTTAAAGGAATGTCCCCATTATAGGTCCCCATTACAGGTAGCTGGTGATGAATTTTATGGATATGTAGAAGAAATAAATACTGAAAATCAGTTTAAGGGTTTGCGGTTTGAAATATTTAATGGTTCCTGCTCCGACTTGGGAGCCGATTACGGTACCGACTGATGCAATAAGGGCGGCCGGGATGTCAATATATCCCCCGGATAGTTTGAAAATGCTGCCAATCACTGATACAGGAAATATTACCGCCAATGATGTACCCATAGTGAGGAATACTGGTAAATGAAAGAAATAGATCAAGCCCGGCACCAGGAGATAACCGCCTCCCAAGCCCAGGAGCCCGGTTAAAGTACCTGTAATCAAGCCCAGCCCGGCCATGTACTTATTATCGATCCTCAACTTATCCAGGCTGAATTTGAACCTATCAGGACAAATGCTCTCCCAAATCATTAGTACCGCTGGAATAATGAAGGCTATACCCAGCAAGAGACCAAGCAAAGGGGTATCATTAGCCAAGCGGGCAAATAACCAGGAACCAATTATAACCCCACCTATAGCTGCGAGGGTGGTCAACTTGAACGCCTCAATACTGACGTTATTTCTTATCAGATGACCGTAGCCGCCGGAAGCAGAAGCGAAGGTTACTATTAATAAAGAAGTACCTACTGCTACAGGTGCGGGATAACCCAAGCTAAAATGCAGGATGGGCAGGAGAATTACTCCACCGCCTACTCCAATTAAGGAACCAAATAGTCCGGCTATAAATCCGCTCAGCAGCAGGGAGACAAGCAGAGTAAGAGTTAAAGGCGGAGAATTAAGGGCGGTTTGATCTCCCCACAGCAGGTATATTACAAAACCCACTGCAACTAGGAATGCCAGCCCAAGAGTACTTTGCTTGCTGTAAATATTGTTAATGTCTTTCATGTTAGCTGCTCCTTTGTAACCATAAGTATGCACATGGTATCAAAAAATTATTAGTGTATAGTGAGGATGTTAAAAATGCAAGCTATCCGGTAAGCATATTACCGTGCCGTATATACCAGCAGTATGAAAACTCATATTTTAACCAGCCCTTTATTCAGTATGTAGATCAAAGGAAGCCCTACCAGGAATCCCAGTCCAGGATTAACCGCAATACTCGTTACTACAACTACCACGAAAGTATAGATGCTGTTTTTGTTATCCAGTCCCTTAACATTAGTAACCAGGTCTATTCCGCTGTAGAAAAGCAGGCAGCCCAGTACTGCCTGGGGAATCAGTTCCAGGAGTTTTATACTGGATGAGCCCAGTATGAGCCCGGCCAACAATAAAAACACCCCTATGATCATTAAAGTAAGCCCGGTTCGGCCTCCAAAACGGTGGTGGGCAGCTAATCCGCCGCTGCCATGACACATGGCAAATCCGCCCAGAGGCATGCTGATCAAATTGCCGATACCAAGGGTGAGACATAAATTTTTTTCTGTGACTTGGTGAGCCTTTTCGGAATATAGTTCCTTGGCCAGAGCGGCTGTAACCAGTACCGAATTAGTAAGGGTTAAGGGAAGCTGGGGCAGGAACCCCAGGGTAAATCCTCTATAAAAATCACTCCATTGAGGTACGGTAAGGTGCGGAAGATGGAAACCGAAAGATAAAGCGGGCAGATGGAATTCGGGATGGATGATCATAGCCAGTATTATTCCACCCCCTATCGCAATAAGAGAAACTGGTATTTTAGTATTTCCCATCAGCAAGAACATTAATAACAGTATGGTCAGTCCTACCAGGGGATCGCTGGATATGAATTTTATTCCCAGCAGAGCCAGGCTAATGCCCAGGCCGGCCTGTATACCTGCAGTAACGCTGGCAGGAGTAAAGCGGGCAAGATTATCGGCCAGACCAGTTAAAGCCAGCAGAAGCAGGCTTAGCCCCATCAAGATCCCCGAGGCAGCAATTTCGCCTGTCGTGAGGCCGTTTACTAACACAACCGCCCCTATAACCTTCATAGGCTGTACCGGTACTGGAAGTTTATAGTAATAACCAGTAAAGATGTACATAAGCCCAAAAGTGAAAAGAACACCGGTGGCGTCCATACCTCCAACGGTTATTACTCCAATTACATAGGGCAGGAATGTACCCAGGTCTCCAATGGAACCTGCCACCTCAGCTTTAATAAAGTTCAGCTTATTCTGCATAACGTCTATCCTCATGTTTATTATTAATATAGTATATAAATAATCAAGCTGCATATTGATTTTAACACCCCCAGAGAATTATTAGGAGGAAATTATGAAGAATAATTTATTTAGCTTACCTGATACTATAACCGATGATGAAGTGTTTGAAGCCCTTCTGCCGGATAGGGGAATTTTAATTGAAAGAATCATCTCCCGCGGGCATTGTTCTCCGATCGATTTCTGGTATGAACAGAAACGGGATGAATGGGTAGTTCTACTGCAGGGAAGAGCTGGCATATTATGGATGGAGGGAGAGATAAACCATTTAAATGAGGGGGAATGGCTCTTAATACCGGCCGGGAAAAAACACCGGGTGGAATATACTTCCAGTGAGCCTCCTTGTATATGGCTGGCAGTACATGGTAAAATAATATAAAAGATATTTATTATAATTTTACAAAACGGTAATAATAAATAGGGGGTAATATTATGAAGGCCGGCGTGAGGAACAAATTTGAGGGAAAAGTTGTTGACATTAAGACGGGCGACATCATGGCTCAGGTTAAGGTTCAGGTAGGAGATAATATAGTTTCTTCGGTTATGACTGTCGAGTCGTTACAGGAAATGGATATAAAAATTGGAGATACAGTTACGGCTTTAACCAAAGCCATACATGTGACCCTGGTAAAATAACCGTTGTTGTGTGGGGAATCCTGTTTCTTGCAAAATAGGAATTCATACGACTAACTCATAGTATAAATAAAAGTTATTTTTAATATAATAATCAAAATGGTATATTGATTAAAAGCATGATATTATATCATGCTTTTTTATTGCCCTTTTTATTCCAGAAATAATGATAATTCCTACTGCATAGGTATAGGAGGGACAGCTGATGTTAAAAGATGATATGAAAATTATTGATATAGTATACAAATATCCACAGACTGAAGAGATATTCAAAAAATATGATAAACAGGCCGGATGCTGTGTACTATGCCAGCATCTTTTCGATACCGTTAATGAGCTGGCAGTTCTATATAAATTGAACCTGGAAGATATGATTAGTAATCTCGAAACAGCAGTTAATAATCAAATTAATACAAAAAATAAAGTGGAAAGGATTGATGCCGGTGAGTAAAATAGTCGATGCCAGAGGTCTGGATTGTCCCCAGCCAGTAATTTTGACTAAAAGAGCCATGGATGAAGGAGGTGGCCTGGATAAAATTACCACCATTGTGGATAGAGATGTAGCCAGAGAAAATGTGAAGAGACTGGCTCAAAACCAGGGTTATGAGTACAATGTGGAGCAAAAAGAGGGAGAATATCATATTCATATGTCTAAGACCGTAAGCAAGGCGGTTAATAAATCATCGCGTTCCGGAGATATAGTAATATTAATAAAAAGCAGCCTTTTTGGCGAAGGAGATGAAGAGCTGGGTAAAGTTCTGATGAAAGGTTTCCTTTATACATTAAATGAATTGGAAGCAGATTTGAAAACCCTGATATTTATGAATAAAGCTATTTTTCTAACCATTGAAGGTTCACCCGTGTTAGAGCATATACAGACCCTGGAGAAAAAGGGGGTGGAGGTTTTATCCTGTGGTACATGTTTGGACTTTTATCGGCAGACCGAGGCACTGGCGGTGGGAAAGATAACCAACATGTATTCAGCAGTTGAGACTATGGCTGCAGCAACCCAGACTATTACTATTTAGGGGAGGATAAAATGCACACTATGTATATGGACAATGCTGCTACAACTTTTCCGAAACCGGAACAGGTTTACCAGGCCGTAGATTTTTTTAATCGTCATATGGGAGGGAATCCGGGACGTGGAAGCAATAAAGCAACTCTGCAGGCAGGGTCGATATTGATGGACTGTCGGGATGCGCTGGCAGATATCTTCAACATTGCCGATAGTTCGCAGATAGCATTTACTGTTAACATAACTGAAGCGATAAACATAGCTGTGAAAGGCATCCTTAACCCGGGTGACCACGTTATCAGCAGCAGTATGGAACATAACGCCGTTGCCCGACCGCTTCACGTTCTGAACCAGCAGAATGGTGTGGAATGGACGTTGGTGCCATGTGCCGGGGACGGAAGCCTGGACCCGGAAGATGTAAGGAAGGCTATTCGGCCTAATACTAGAATGATATGCATCCTGCATGCTTCCAATTTAACTGGAACCATTATGCCGGCAGAGGAAGTAGGCAAAATTGCACGGGAAAATAACTTGCTGTTTATGCTGGATACAGCCCAGACAGCCGGAGTGGTACCGATCAATGTCGAAAAGCAGTTCATTGATATACTTGCTTTTACCGGTCATAAGGGTCTGCTTGGACCCCAGGGTACCGGAGGCATATACTTGCGGCCGGGTCTAAATATCAAACCTCTAAAACAGGGTGGAACCGGTTCTTTATCTGAATATCTGGAACATCCTCCCTTTATGCCGGACCTGCTGGAAAGCGGAACTCATAATACTCCTGGAATAGCCGGTCTACTAGCCGGGGTTAATTTTATAAAAGAAAAAGGGACAGAAAAAATTCGCAGTGATGAGCAGGCCTTATGTGAAAGGCTGATAGGGGGGCTTAAAGAAATTCCTGGAGTGAAGGTATACGGGCCAGCTGACAGCAGTAAGAGGACCGCGGTAGTGTCTTTTAATATAATCGATATGGACTGTGGGGAAGTAAGCACCCAGCTGGATTACCAATATGGAGTGGTAACCCGCTCGGGACTTCATTGTGCACCTCTGGCCCATAGAACCATAGGAACTTTCGAAAGCGGTTCCTGCCGCCTGAGCCCGGGATATTTTACCAGCCTGGAAGATATTGATATGGTTGTCAAAGCAGTCCATGAAATTGCCGTCTCAATATGAATAAACGATCTGCATCAATAAAATTTATCTGAAATTTATTTTCAATATTGCATGAGGAGTAGTGCAACATTAGTACTGGTATCTTAAAACAATAAAAAAACTAAGTGAGCTATATGCCCACTTAATTTTTTCACTTATAGTTGATTTTATGTTATAAAGACTTTTTACAATCACGCACAATGTTCCCCGTTTGGGAACAAATTATTTATATTATTATGGGCCTATGCTCCAATTTTTTTGGGTTTAATTATTGGCGACCCGGTAGGAAGCACAACCTTTCCGAACTCG
>CAZBKS010000169.1:0-5523 GCA_964492475.1 uncultured Syntrophomonas sp.
AGCATATTCCTGTAAGGGGCGAGGCATCGGCTCGTCCTGCGCAATGACCATTGTTGACACTGGAATAGGCTTCTGCTAATATTAGTTTGCTAGTGGTAAAATCAGTATTATTAAATTTTACTAAGCCAAAATCAGGGTTAACGTGGAGCAGGGGGTGGACTGATGTCAGCCACAGTATTGATAGGAAGCCAGTGGGGAGACGAAGGAAAAGGGAAAATTACTGATTTTCTTGCAGAAAAGGCGGACTGCGTCGTTAGATACCAGGGGGGAAGCAATGCAGGCCACACAGTGGAAGTAGCCAATGAGAAATTTAAGCTCCACTTGATACCATCCGGGATTTTATATCCCAATACCTTGTGTATAGTTGGTAATGGAGTAGTTGTAGATATGGGCAAGGTTATTGAAGAATTGGAATCACTGCAAGCAAGAGGCATTGATACCAGTAATCTTCGTATCAGTTTGAAAGCACCGGTAGTAATGCCTTATCATAAAAAGATAGATGAGCTTGAGGATCGGGAAAGTCATATAGGAACTACTAAAAGAGGTATCGGACCAACCTATTCAGATAAAATAAACCGCATTGGAATTAGAATATGCGATTTGCTGGAAGAACCAGCGCGGGTAGAAAAGCAGTTCAAAAAACTGGTGGAAAGTAAAAACAGAATTATAGAAGATATATATAATGAAGAAGGATTTGACTACAGAATAATTATGCAGAAAGCCCTGGAACAGGTGGATCATTTAAAGCCATACCTGGCTGACACTTCTTTTTTAATTTATGAAAATATTAACCAAGGGAAAAAGGTTTTATTTGAAGGAGCCCAGGGAACCCTGTTGGATATCGACCATGGAACCTATCCTTATGTAACCTCGTCGCATCCTATATCTGGCGGGGCCTGTGTAGGCGCCGGAATAGGCCCTACTCAGATCAACAAGGTGCTGGGAGTGGCCAAGGCTTATACTACCAGAGTGGGTGAAGGACCATTTCCTACCGAACTGCTTGATAAAATGGGAGATTTGCTCAGGGAAAAGGGCGCGGAATTCGGCACCACTACCGGCAGACCTCGGAGATGCGGGTGGTTGGATACAGTAATTCTTCGCTATGCCACTCGAGTAAATGGCATGACAGATATGGCTATTACTAAACTGGATGTATTGGATGGTTTTGAAACCCTGAAAATATGTGTAGCCTACCGCTACCAGGGTAAATTATTATATGAATTTCCTGAAACGTTAAGCATACTTGAACAATGTGTACCGGAATACATTGAGATGCCAGGCTGGCAGGAAGATATAAGCAGCATCACCAGACTTGAAGATCTGCCCGTCAATGCCAGGGCCTATCTAAATAAGATTGAAGAAATAACCGGAGTAAAACAGTGTCTGGTTGCGGTGGGAGCCAAGAGAAGCCAGACCATAGTGAATTGTGACCTGTTTGCATAAGCATACTAATATATGGGCGCATAACTCAGCGGGAGAGTGCCACCTTCACACGGTGGAAGTCGCAGGTTCGAAACCTGCTGCGCCCACCATATATTTTCTTCATACTTGCACATCGGTGCTATATTTGTTAATATAAACTTTGCAAAGGATTGCGGAGCCGTGGTGGAGCGGTTACCATGCCGGCCTGTCAAGCCGGAGGCCGTGGGTTCAAATCCCATCGGCTTCGCCATATATTTTTGCTGATTTATTGGCGGGAGTAGCTCAGTGGTAGAGCACCGGCTTCCCAAGCCGGGTGTCGAGGGTTCGAACCCCTTTTCCCGCTCCATTGTTTATTTGTGAGCGCAGCGAGCATGGAATTGTAGTCCTGAAAGGGCTCCAAATTATAAAAGTGAGCGAACGCGAACATGAAATCAGTAGTGCTGCAAAGTGCTCCATTAATGAAAAGTGAGCGCAGCGAACATGAGATTGTAGTCCTGGAAGGGCTCCAACTTAAAAAAGTGAGCGCAGCGAACATGGAATTGTGGTCCTGGAAGGGCTCCAACTTAAAAAAGTGAGCGCAGCGAATGTGAGATTGCGTCATTAATTGTGCCGTAAAGAAATGAAGGCACATCAGTTGCCTCGCAACGAGGTAGTCCTGGAAGGATTTTTCCGGAGAGTTAAGAGAGGAGCAAGAGATGATGAGTAAACATATTATTACTATGGTTAAGCCTAATCTAAAAAGGGCGGTTCAGGATATTAATTGCCGGGAATGTGCAACATCATGTCAATCTGCTTGTAAGACATCCTGTACGGTTGGGAATCAATCGTGTAAAAAAAAGTAATAAGTTTAAGAAAAGAGAGAAGGGGCTAATGCCCCTTTTTTTAGTGGGAAATTGCCTAATTATCCAGGAGGAAAATAAGTGGAGTTATTAAAAAACTATGATCTCAGTGCCCATATACACCGATATTCTTGGAAGGATTTGAATATTCTGCTGGATGTTAACAGCGGTGCCATTCATCTACTGGATCAATTATCAAATTTGCTGCTTAAGAATATTATAGAATATCAGGGATTCATTGACAGGGCGGCTGCCGAGACCCAAAAAGTATTTCCTGGCGCAGATATCTCAGAGGCTCTGAATGAATTGAAGAGCCTGCAAAAACAAGGGGCAATGTTCTCGGAACCGGAGATTCCCGAGGTTGACCTGTCATCCATGAAAGTCAAAGCCATATGTCTGAATGTCGCTCATGCCTGTAATATGAAATGTGAATACTGTTTTGCCGCCCAGGGTGATTTCGGGATGAAACCAGCTTTGATGTCTCTGGAAACAGCTGAACAGTCCATGGATTTCTTACTGCGAAATAGCGGGCAGATAAAAAACCTGGAGGTAGACTTCTTTGGTGGAGAACCCCTGCTGGTAGCAGATATGCTTAAAGACCTGGTGGTCTTCTGCCGGGAGCGGGAAAAAGAAACCGGCAAGCGGTTCAATTTTACCCTTACCACCAATGCGGTGCTTTTGGAAGACGATATTATCGAGTGGATAATAGAGAATGATATAAGTGTTATTTTATCTCTGGACGGTAGAAAATCGACTAATGACCGCTGCCGAATCTTGAATAACGGAGCAGGGAGCTATGATTTGATTGTACCGCATATTCAGAACATGGTGGCCCGTAAGCCGGTAAGTTATTTTACCCGGGGCACCTTTACCCAGAAGAATCTTGACTTTTCTAAAGACCTGGAACACTTGATCCAGCTGGGTTTTGATTGTATATCCCTGGAACCGGCGGTGGGACCGGTAAATGGTTTCTCCATTCAAGAACAGGATTTGCCCGGGGTTCTAGCCGAATATGAAAGACTAACTGAAGTCTTGCTGGAAAATTATCGGCAGGGAAAAGAGATAGAGTTCTTCCATTATAATCTTAACTTGCAGAGAGGGTCGTGCCTGGCTAAACGGGTAACCGGCTGCGGGGCGGGAATTGAATACCTGGTAATTACTCCCGAAGGAGACATTTATCCCTGTCATCAATTTGTGGGAGACCGTGCTTTCTATATGGGAAATATATTCGAGGGCATAAAATATCCCCACGTCAGGCAGAATTTTACCAATAATCAGCTCAAGGACAAAGAATGTAAAGATTGCTGGGCCAGGTATTTTTGTGGAGGCGGCTGCCATGCCAGTGCCTATTACCGAAATATGGATTTACAAAAGCCTCACCGGGTAAGCTGTGAGATGCATAAGAAGAGAATCGAAGGCGCGATTTATCTGGATTTAAAGAAACAAATGGCAGGTAAAATGTAAAAAATGATTAAGAAAGAAGGAAATTTGCTTATTAAAATCGAATTTTGAAAAGGCATTAAATACAGGGAGAATTTTTATATGATAGTAAATTTTAGTGAATACAGGGAAAAGTTACCAATGGTAGCTGTATCTCTTGTAATTGTTGCAGTGTTGTTGGTGGGTTTTATAGGGGCCAAGACGTCAGCTTATGCAGTCTATATAGATGATAACGAGAAGATGGTGGTAAAATCTAGTGCCAGGGTAGATCAAATACAAGCACAGATTGAAGCGGAAATTAATGAAAAATATAATGGCGAGATGAAGATCTGCAATGTAATCGAGTATAAGAAAACCTGGGTATTGCCCGGCAGTATTACTCCAGAAGAGAAAATAAAAGAGGCTCTGTTAAAGGAACTGGATATAAAGGCCCCGGCGGCGGCAATTAGTGTAAACGGCGAGATCATAGCCTATATGTCCAACAAAGAACAGGCCAGTCAGCTTCTCAAGGACATGAAAGATGATTACACCCAGTTGGGCAAGGATGAAAAACTGCTGGAAGTATCTTTCGCCGAGAAAGTAGACATCCAGGAAGGTCTGGCCAACCCGGAAGACCTATTATCCATGGAAGAGGCCCGTAATCTAATAATTACTGGTACATCTTCGCCTCAGAAATATGTAGTGGAAGAAGGCGACTGTCTGTGGCTGATTGCCCGTAAAAACGATATGTATGTGGATGATATCATTAAAGCCAACAGTCTTAAGACAGAAGATCTCAGCTTGGGGCAGGAACTCATATTAGAGACAAGTAAGCCATACATAAGTGTTTTAAGCAAAGTAGAAGGGGAAAAGACGGAAGCCATTCCTTATGAGACCAAGGTATTGGTTGACAAATCTTCATCGACAATAAAAGTTCAACAGGCTGGCATGGATGGTGAAAAGCATATAGCCTACATCGCTACCTTAGTAAATGGGGTGGTGCAGGATAGAGAAATACTGGCAGAGGATGTAATTAAAGAACCCGTAAACAAGGTAATAGTCAAAGGAGCTAAGGTAATACAGGTAGCATCCAGGTCGGGCGGGGGTGGAACAGGTGCCCTGGACTGGCCGGTATATGGGTCTATAACCCAGTATTATAGAAGTGGACATCGTGCCATTGACATTGCCACCAGCAGGGGTACTCCTATCAAAGCGGCGGACAGCGGCTACGTAACCTACGCTGGCTATCAGGGCGGATACGGGAACTTTATCATAGTAGACCATGGCAATGGAATTGTAACCCGCTATGCACATTGTGACAGTTTAATCGCCTCGGTAGGGCAGAAGGTGGAAAAAGGTCAGACCATAGCGACATTGGGTAGTACGGGTAGAAGTACCGGACCACATTTACATTTTGAGGTTCAATCGTACGGAAGTTTTCAAAATCCCTTAAACTATTTAAGGTAGGTAAAGTCGAAAACCCTGACTCGTATGGGTCAGGGCTTTTTATTTTGGAAAGGAGAAAAAACATGTATGATGTAATAATCGTTGGTGCTGGACCGGCCGGATTGACTGCAGCCATTTATACCGGCAGGGCCAAACTTAAGACTTTAATACTGGAATCCAATATCCCCGGAGGCAGTGCAGGGATAACCGATATGATAGAAAACTATCCTGGCTTTCCCCGAGGTATTAATGGTGGGGAATTAATGGCCTTGTTTTTAGAACAGGCAGAAAACTTTGGAGCAGAATTAGTCTACGATGAAGTGCATGGTATCAGTTCCAGTCAGGGGGTCCAGACCGTAATAACCTCCCAGGGCCAGTACCAGGCAAGGGCACTTAT
>CAZBKS010000170.1:0-5507 GCA_964492475.1 uncultured Syntrophomonas sp.
TGAAAATTATCATCTTACCCTTAAATTTCTGGGTGAAGTAGATAAAAAAGATATGGTGAAAATAAAAGAGAAGCTGGAAAGGGCAGCTCAGGAAGCTGCTCCGTTCAGCCTGGCTCTTGCCAGTCCGGGCTGTTTCCCGAGCCGGAAACGTCCACGGGTATTATTCCTGGGCATATCCGGTCAAACCCATATGGCCATGGAAATTGGAAACAGGATAGATGGAGAATTAAGTGAATTAACTTTTAAACCTGATCCCCGACGGCATTTTCATTTGACGTTGGGAAGGTTTCGCTCCGAGCATAATCAGGAGAAGCTTTTAAATTTGGCTGAAAACCTGCAGCAGGAATTGGACAGAAGAGCATTTCAGGTTAGTGAGTATTGTCTTATGGAAAGCCGTTTATCAAGACAGGGGCCTGACTACAGAGTATTAGATGTGTTTAAACTGCTTTAAAGCAATTGACTGGTTCCCCCTGAAAAAAGTCTGTTTGTGGGCTGGGAGTATGCATATATATTTGCTCCCAATCTCCGCATGGACAACACCAACTGATTGACGCTAGGCTGCAGGGCAAATTCACATCCGTGTTCATATTCCCGGCTGCAACTTCAGATCAAATTTTATATTGTTTCTGTTGACAGGAAATCTGCTTTAGGATAATATTGTTAAAAGCGAACATATGTTTGAGGAGGGTTACTGTTTTGGCCAGTAAAGAAATAAATCAGGGAAAAATAGATGCTTTAGATAGCACCATAAAAAATATTGAAAAGCAGTTTGGCAGGGGAGCGATCATGCGGTTGGGAGAAAACTTGCTGATGAATGTGGAAGTCATCTCCTCCGGCTGTATGTCTCTGGATGTAGCCCTGGGCGTAGGTGGACTTCCCAGAGGAAGAGTAATAGAGATTTTTGGACCGGAATCCTCTGGTAAAACTACGGTGGCATTACATGTTATTGCTCAGGCTCAGATCGAAGGTGGAATGGCTGCATTTATAGATGCGGAACACGCTCTGGATCCTCTTTATGCCAGAAAGCTGGGGGTAGACATCAATAACCTGCTGGTAGCCCAACCGGATAGTGGAGAACAGGCCCTGGAGATAGCAGAAGCTCTGGTAAGAAGCGGTGCTATTGATGTGGTGGTTATAGATTCGGTAGCTGCGCTGGTTCCAAAAGCTGAATTGGATGGAGAAATGGGAGATGTACATGTTGGACTGCAGGCTCGATTAATGTCTCAAGCTCTGCGTAAACTGACTGCCCATATTAGTAAGTCTAGAGCCTGCTGCATCTTTATAAATCAGATCAGGGAAAAAGTAGGGGTTATATATGGCAGCCCCGAGACTACTACCGGAGGCCGAGCCCTTAAATTTTATTCCTCGGTTAGAATTGAAGTTAGAAAGGGAGAAGCGATTAAGCAGGGTACAGAATTAATAGGAAACCGAACTAAAGCCAAAGTAGTAAAAAATAAAGTAGCCCCTCCTTTCAAATCAGCTGAATTTGATATAATGTACGGAACAGGTATATCCAAAGAAGGTGATCTCCTGGATATTGCCGCCAGCCTGGATATAATTCAAAAATCCGGCTCCTGGTATTCTTATGAAGGAGAAAGACTGGGCCAGGGTCGTGAAAATTCCAAGGAATACTTAAAGAACAATCCTGAATTTTATCTGATGATGCAGGAGAAGATAAAAAATCGTATGATACCATCTGCTGCAGCGAGTAACTCGGAGAGTATCCTTGACACTATAAAGTAAAGTAACTACAATGGGAATAGGACTCAGGATAGAAGTAATGCCTAGTGAATGACTTGACCATATAGACTATTGTTTTATCATAGATTTCATGACATGTTGACAGGGTAGATGAATCATGCATGATTTGGAGAGTAATCGTGCATGATATAATTGTGAATACAGATACAAGCAGAATGTCTGGTAGGGTTAAGGTTTAATCGGGTTCTTCATAATGTATGCTGCAAAGTGTTGTAATAAACTGTAATGTCTGAACACTTGGAGACTAATAAACATTGGGAGGAACAAGGTACATTCAAATAGCATGCTTCTATCAAACCGGGTTTATACTCGGTTTTTTTATTTAAAAGTATTAGGATAATTAATTATTTAATAAACGAATTGAAGGAGGTGACCAGTATAGGTAGTACAGTCTTAACTTTTATAGCTATAATGATTGCGTTGGCGGTGGGAATAACTTTCGGTTATTATGCCAGGAGGTATATTGGTGAAAGCAAAATTGGCGCTGCTGAAGAGGAAGCAAATCGGATTAAAGAAGAATCAATTAAAGAAGCAGAGGCCAGATCCAAGGAAATCCTGCTGGAGGGCAAAGAGGAGATACACCGTAACCGCCAGGAAGCAGAAAAAGATATTCGTGACCGGCGCAGAGAGTTGGACCGTTTGGAAAGAAGAATTATTCAGAAAGAAGAAATGCTGGATAAAAAGACGGATACTCTTGAGAAAAAGGACCAGAGTCTCCAGGACAAAATAAGAGAGACGGAGAGAACCGAACAGGATTTACAGATTGTTCTCTCCAAACAACTTAAAGAACTGGAGAGACTCTCGGGATTGACTTCCGAAGAAGCCAAAGAACTGCTGTTGAACAATGTGGAACAACAGATCAGGCAGGAAACGGCGGTTATGATTAAGAATATCGAAACTGAGGCCCGCGAAGAAGCCAATAAGAAGGCTAGAAACATAGTTTCGCTGGCTATTCAAAAATGTGCTGCCGATGTAGTGTCTGAAACCACAGTATCGGTAGTAGCCTTGCCTAATGATGAAATGAAAGGCAGGATAATAGGCAGAGAAGGAAGGAATATAAGGACTTTTGAAACCATGACGGGTGTTGATTTAATTATTGATGATACCCCGGAAGCGGTAATATTATCTTCCTTTGACCCCATAAGGAGAGAAATTGCCAGGTATGCCCTGGAACACCTGGTCTCTGATGGGCGCATACATCCAGCGCGTATTGAAGAGATGGTTAACAAAGCCCAGAAGGAAATTGAGCAGCAGTTAAGGGAAATTGGCGAGGAGGCTGCTTTCGAGGTTGGGGTGCATGGACTGCATCCTGAAATCATTAAACTGCTGGGCAGGTTGAGATATCGTACCAGTTATGGTCAGAACGTCTTGAAGCACTCTATTGAGGTAGCCCATTTAGCTGGGGTTATGGCAGCTGAACTGGATGTCGATGTAACTCTGGCGAAAAGAGCTGGATTGCTGCATGACATAGGCAAGGCGGTTGATCACGAGGTGGCGGGTCCCCATGTTGAAATCGGTATCGATCTGGCCAAGAAGTACCGGGAGAATAAGGACATAATTCACTGTATAGCGGCCCATCACGGTGATATAGATCCGCTGACTATAGAAGCTGTTCTGGTACAGGCGGCGGATGCAATATCTGCCTCAAGACCAGGGGCCAGAAGAGAAACCCTGGAAGCCTATATAAAACGGTTGGAAAAACTGGAAGGGCTGGCTGATTCTTTTGAAGGAGTAGATAAGTCCTTTGCAATACAGGCAGGCAGGGAAGTTAGAATTATTGTCAAACCTGAACAAATAGACGATCTGCAGTCGATTACTCTGGCTCGTGATATAGCTAACCGGGTTGAACAAGAACTGGAATACCCGGGACAAATCAAAGTAGTGGTGATAAGAGAAACCAGATCGGTGGAATTCGCAAAATAGGAAATCAAACTAGACAGGAGGTTGTCTTGAAAGATCCAAAGAGGATCGATTAAGGGCAGCCTCTTTATTTATATTAAATAAAAACCTGGTCTTTCAAAAGGAGAAAATATATAGTTGCCAGTCTCCTCAAAACAATTCATAATAGCCTACTATATAAAGTTGAACCAACATATGCTCTTGTCCAGCAATCATTCAAATTCGTTTTCTTCGGAACAAGGCCATAAAACCCCCTTTATTATTATTTGCTATATTTTACATGTCTCCTAAAAGCAGGATTTCCATTACTATTAAAGAAAAGTGATTATAGATACATATAAGGAGAAGATTGATTATGGAAGATAATGCAGGACTGGACATATTTATAAGTGTACTATTGGGATACCCTGAATTCAATGCGGTAAAATACGATGCAGCTAATGGAAAAATCAAAATTGAAATTGCTCTACAAGGTGAAATTGAAAGGAGAAGACAGGATAGTTTTATAGCCGAGGCCAAAAAATCTGTAGGATTATTTCATAAACTATCTGGGATAGAAACGAGTATAATGAAAATTAAGTTTGAGGAATACAGCACATCTAATTTGATCTTTCTGAGATACCACCGGGACGTAGAGAGTTTGACTGAAGGAGAGGTAGAGGTTTTTGCCGGTCTATTGCAAAAATGCTTCAATGAATTCATAATTAGGGACAGCGGTAAAATAATTACCGGCGATGTTTTTAAGAAACGCATCAAAGAAAATCTCTTATGCAAAATAAACCGGGAAAAAACAAGTACCAGCAGTTTTCTGGCCTATAGGGATCATGGTCGGGTACTTGTTTTCAATAAATAGTACCAACCGGGGGGTTATTATTGAATATTTTAGTTATTGGAGACATAGTGGGAAGACCAGGCAGAAGGGCACTTAAACAAGGTTTGGCACAAATTCAAAAAGAGTATGATATTTCCTTTACTATAGCCAATGCTGAGAATGCTGCCGGGGGAAGAGGTTTAACCAGAACGGTAATGGATGAAATTGTGGCGGCGGGTATAGATGTGATGACTATGGGAAACCATGTATGGGATAATAAGGATATATTGAACTTTATAGATGATGAGTTTCGCTTAATAAGACCAGCCAATTATCCCAGTCCCTGCCCGGGAGAGGGGTATCATATCTACAAGGGCGGATTTAATAAAAACATAGCCGTAATTAATCTATCAGGTCGAGTCTTTGTATCCAATCTCGATTGTCCTTTTCAAGCTGTTGATGAAATAATCGCACAAATTCATGACAAAGCAGACCTGATTATTGTCGATTTTCATGCTGAGGCAACCTCAGAAAAACTGGCCTTTGCTTATTATGTTGATGGCAGGGTAAGTGCGGTGCTGGGCACCCATACTCATATTCAAACCTCAGATGAAAGAATTCTTCCCGGTGGAACTGCTTATATCACGGATCTGGGCATGACCGGGCCCAGTGATTCAGTTCTGGGTATGAATAAGGAAATTGTTATTCAGAAATTTCTAAGCGGCAGACCGGCCCGGTTCGAAGTTGCTTCCGGACCTGCGCAGCTGGAAGGAGTTATTTTAAGGCTGGATGATGATACTGATAAAGTACTGGAGATAAAAAGGATTTCAGTGTCCTATAGCGAATATTAATATGTAATATTATCCAAAACTTTTTACCAAAAAGAAGGAATTGTTGCCCTTATTTAGAATATAATTTTAAAGGGTAGCCTATCTGGTTTGTATAACTTTTTGAGGGAGGGTATCTGATGGAAGTATTAAAAGTATCAGCTAAATCCAGTCCAAATTCAGTTGCAGGAGCACTTGCAGGGGTTTTA
>CAZBKS010000171.1:0-5460 GCA_964492475.1 uncultured Syntrophomonas sp.
TATTCACTGGAATAGGGTATTTTATCGGAGTGGTTGCAGTAGGGGCGTTGATATACAACGCCTTCAAATTAGCAACCGGCGATGAAAAAAAGCGTGCTGACGCTAAAGGTCATATATTATGGACACTGGGCGCAGTTGTCCTGGTGGGGTTAGCACTCTTGATTGTGGGTGCCGTCGTCGGGTTAATTACTTAGATTCTTATTTCATTATAGGGCAGGTTTTTCCTGCCCTATTTGCTTTTAAAGGAGGCGCGAATTTGAAAATATATCCAGTACCATTTTCAACCAAAGAAGAGGATAAATTGATATTTAATTTATCCACCAAGCAAACCCTTATTGTAGGGTTAAGTATTATCATGGCATTATTTGCAGCGGGCATTATGGCTGCAATATTACAAACTCAAATGCTGTTTTGCCTACCAATTGGAGTTCCAATTGTATTTATCGGTGCGATATTAGCATTAAAGAAATTGAATATCTCGGGCTGTGAATTAACTGCCGGTGATTATATGTTCCTTAAATACAAGTATTCGCAGCGTAACCGCCATTACATAGCCAGAAGAAGGGAAGAAGGAGAGACAGAATGGTATTTTTAATAATTTTATTTTCGGTAGCTATACTGGGCAGCATACTTTTGCTGTACATAGAAAAAATACGCAGCCAAAAAGAGACGAAGCCAGCCAACAGTTTTAATGAAAGAGTCTCGGATATAAGCGATTTTTACCAAATCGAAGATGTATACGACGGCATTATTCGTAAAGACGATCAGCTTTATATGCTGGCTCAGATAGGAGGACTCAATTTTACTGTTATGTCGGAGAACGAGCAAAATACCAGGGAAGATGCCTTGGTGAGTATATTCGCAAGACTCGATTATCCAATACGGTTCATTGCGAATACGGTTATTGCAGATACCTCTGAAGAAGCTGGAAGGATCGCAGATTTAGCAGTCCAGACACCTGAAGGCACAATGCAAAAATATAGGCTGCAGTATGCGGGAGAACTTACACTTATGAGAGCCGAAAGAGCTGTTACGACACAATCCACTTTTATTGTGATACCGGGTAAGAACAAAGAAGAACTCAATAACCGTTTCCATTTGCTTGCATCGTCATTAAGACAGCAAGCAAATATGGTGGTTACTCCATTAACCAGCACCGAAGAGGTAGTAGATATAATAAAGGAAATATTGATGCCCAATACGATATTCAGACCGTCAGAAAGATTTACCTACGGGGTAGGCTCCAATATTCATTTAAGTGAAAAGGAGGTTTTAAACTATGCCAAATAATTTCGATATAAAACAGCTCTTTATGGCAGACAGAATAACCGAACGAGAAGATCATCTCGCTATCAACGATATGTTTTGCAGAATCCTACGCATTGATATGCTGCCGGAACAAATATTATTTGGCTGGTTAAATAGAATCTCCTATATGGAGGGAGTTACTATCTCAGTCACCCTGCATCCCTACCACCCCGAGGAAGCATCAAAAAAAATAGATACTGAGCGAATTAGGCTTGGGGCAGAACTCATAGTAGCGCAGAAACAAGGTAACACCCGCAGGATGGACGTATTAGCCGTAAAAGAAAATTTCTATCGCCACCTGTTAAGGGAAATCAACCTCCACAATACCAATATAATGTCTGCGAGTGTAGTTATAAATGTGATCGCACCGTCTATAAAAGAACTTAACAGGAAGTGCGACAAAATACAGGACTATATGGGAGCAACGAAGCTAACTCCATTGTATTTGAGACAAGCTGACGGATTACGGTCGTTGTTGCCCGGGACTAAAATAAACACTGATCATATAGATGTCACGGTCGGGAACGCAGCCTGTTTGTCGCCCTTGATAAATATGAACGTATCGCATCCGCAGGGGATATATTTTGGAGAAAACCTTTACAGCCAATCACCTTGTTTTATTGATTTATTTATAGGACAGCCCCGGTTAAGTGGGCCTCACGCCTTCGTTACCGGTATGACCAGAGTGGGAAAATCTTATACTCTAAAGGGCATTTTTGCCCGTTCTCTGGCAATAGGCAGAAAAGTAGCTGTGATAGATCCCGAAGGAGAATATAAGGGTTTATGTAAAGAGTTTGAACAGGAAAGCAAATATATCCGTCTGCATCCTGGTATGGAAGTGTCATTCAATCCCTTTGATATAGAAGCCGAGCAGGATGATGAAATGGGTGAATATCTCGATATAGCTGCAAAGGTAGACGACATTTCTTCATTAATAAGTGCTATGGTTACTGCTCAGAGCGGTGAGAAACTCTCGGTGGAAGAAATGAGTGCCCTGTCTTTACATATAAAAGCTGAGTATGAAAAGAGGGGGATTAGTGCATCACCCGACAGTATATATGAATACGAGGGCCGAGAAACCCAGGGTGGAATAATGGTGGGTACATCCAAGAAAGATATGCCCACATTCTCCAGTTTGACCGAATCCTTCAAAGGGGTTAATCAAAAGCTTTATAATATTCTAACTCAATACTGCAAAGGAGGGCCATTAGGCTTTTTTGACGGACAAACTGCGTTGGACCTTAAAGCTAAAAGTCTGGTGGTATTTGACTTACTGGCTTTACGCAATGAAACCTCAAAGATGTTCGCCATGTACGTTTTGTTATCATGGCTCTGGGAGAACTATGTTAAAAAAGAACGCTCCATTCAAAAGCACTTAGGCGTGGATGAAGCATGGTTAATGATGATGCACCCTTATACGGCACAGTTTTTGAGCCAGATTGCAAGACGGGGCGCGAAATATAATACTTCGTTAATAGCCGCGTCACAATCATTCAGGGAATTTACCAGTGAAGAAGGGATTGTTTTTCTCAACCAATGTGACTCTAAATTCTTTCTAAAGATGCAGCCTTCAGATGCAGAACAGTTGGGGAGGATATTTAATTTATCACCGGAGTTGGTGAGAACGATTACAATGTTTACCCCTGGGCAGGGTGTATTACGATTAGGACATGAGAGCGGGTTAGTGCGATTCAAAGGATTTTCATTTGAGGAACACTTTCTTCGTTCTGATCCGGGGGCGGTGCAGGTGCGATGAGGAATATTAAAATAATCACAATTATCCTGTTATTACTCTTTTTATGCCCCGCGCAAGCATTGGCAGCCGGGTTTAACGCTGATGCAAAATGGACCGGCAAGACGATTACAGTGAGCTATTCGGGATATGATGCTGGCGGTATTGGAAGCGGAGTAAAAATGTTCGTTGAAAACGCTTCTACAGGCAAGAGCTGGCAGGCGATGGAATACAGCGCATCCATAAATAAACCAATCGAACAGCTTGATTTGCAAACAACCGGCAGTATACCTACTCCCTTAGAAGGAGAAGAATGGCAAATAGTCTTTGAGGTCAGCGGAGTACAGTCTTTTACTGTGCCAGTTGATTGTTGGTTTCCGGAACAAGAAATCGGAGAAAATGAACCAGCCGCCAATATATCAGAAAATGGGGAAAACTGGAAAGAGGGCGGTATGCCTATATTCCCGGGCGAAAGCCATAAGGTAGTGATGTTCTGGTATTATAGTCTGGCAACTATAAGCGGAGCCTTAATGTTTTTAGTGTTTATAAAATCCGGATACCAGCATATATTTTCCGCTACATCGAACCCAGGCGTGAAAGCATCAGCGATTATGACCATACAAAGAGGTTTTATAGGTTTGATTATTATCATGCTGGCTCCTTTTTTGATAAACCTTTTTATTACGGTCAATGATACATTTGTGGATTTTTGCCGACAGTTATTAGAAACGGTATCTAATGCACAGCCAATGGCTATGGAAGATACGGCGGCAATAGGAAGCGATAATAGTTTCTTGGATAATTTATTTGCATGGCCAATAGATAAACTTAATTCTCTTATGACAACAATATTGGGACTTACGCCATTAGGGGACATAATATTTAACCAAACGCCTGACTGCACAATTTTTCAACCAGCGTATACCAGCGGGGGATTTGTTAATAGCGACAACTTTTTTGTGGATGCATTGTTGCGTTTCGCGATGCTGCTATACACTTTATATTTCAATGCAGTCTATATTATCCGCAGATGGGTCGTTACAGCAGTGTTGGCGGTAACTCCGATAATAATTTGGATATGGGTTATAACAGAACATAAACAGATCATCGGCCTCTGGGCCGCTGAATTAATGCAGACTATATTTATGCAGACTTTTCATGCACTTACCTTCGGAATCGTTTTTAGCGTGTTAGCTTTTTCAGGCGGCAATCTGAATTATGTTGAGGGAGCAGCAATAAGCGCGTTGTTAATAGAGATAGGAAAGTATGTTGCTGCTTTCGGCGGTGTAGCCTGTGTAGCGGTATTAATTATACAGGCATATCGTATCATTCTTAATGCCAACGAAAAAGAACGGGCAGACGCTTTAGGTAAAATAAAAAGTGCATTTATCGGCCTAGTGATTCTAGGATTGTCTTATATGGCAGCATCAGTTATATTTCCGCAGGAAATTGCTATTACCAGTTTGGGCGATGGGGATGGGGAAACACACGAAATTACCCTTTTCGTCCTATTCTTTGCATTGGTAGCCATATTGCCTATTGCCAAAATGCTTTCCAATATATTTATGAACATTCTGGCAAGGTTTGGCACCGTAGATGAAATGAGAGCCGCATCTGGCGGCCTTGGTGGACTAGCCAAACTAGGAGGAGCTGCTGCCGGGGCATTGACAGCAGGTAAATCCGGCGGTAGCCACAGCAGCAGTAGTGAAGGTATTAATAGTTCTAGTGGTGACTCAAATGCAACCAGAACAAGCTCACTTACTAATGGCGATATTACTGGTGGAGGCTCAAGTTCCATAAACAAGGGTGATATAACTACCGGGACCAGTAGCGGTTCTACAACTACTGTGATGCCAAATATAACCAACGGGGCCAGCGGCAGTTCTACAACTACTGTGATGCCAGAACAAAGCGAAATCGAGCCCGGACGAATGAATACGTGCAATATTCCTTTAGAAAGGGATATAGAAAATGATGACCTTGACCTGCGGATCACCAATGCGGAACCGCCAGAACAGTCCGTTAAGTCTAATGTTTTATCTGGCGTTGGAGACTTTGTGTCTGATGTTAAAGATACGATGCAGGAAAATAAAGCTAAGTATAATAAAATTGGTGATAGCGTCACTAAAAACATGACATCCGCTGCAGGTGAAATGGGTAATACAATAGCGCCTGGAACAGGCAGCCTTGCAGGTGCAATTGTCGGAGTTAGTACCTTTACAGCCATGAAAGCGGCAACACCGTTAATGGCAGGAGCAGATGTGGCAAAAAGAAGAATAGGCGAAGCAGCTGCTTTCAAATACGATAATTGGAAACAGAATAGGATGGATGACCGGTCAACTGCCCTTTCTAGCGATTAATTCAATAATCTTTAAAACCTACCTTCGGGTAGGTTTTCTTTTTTTGAGGTGATTTACAAT
>CAZBKS010000172.1:0-5460 GCA_964492475.1 uncultured Syntrophomonas sp.
ACCCTAATAATACCCAAACAAGTCGATTGCCGGGCACCTAAACTATTTCTGCCTCACAAAAGTAAAGAAAGCCTTTATTATTAAAGGCTCTCTTGCAATTACTAATCTTATTAGGTGGCGGAGAAATGATTTAAACCTGTAATTTACAAACCTCTCTTTATTAAACCACCGATTTTATATTAACTTGGGTTGACTAACTTGGATTAATTAACTTGAATTAACTAACTTGGATTAATTAACTTGAATTAACTAACTTGGTTTGACTAACTCGGGTTAACTAAATGTGGACTTGGACTCAATAATATTTTCTGGGCATAAAACACGTTATTACCTTGAAATACTTATTTCTCCGCCACTTGATTGTATTATATTTCAATAGTTTGATAAAATCAATAGCTTTGAAAAGCTTTTTATTATTTATATCCCCGCTCCTTATCGATCGCTTCGTCTCTGATTTCCTCTCTGAAACCTTCCAATGCTTCTTCTCTTCTTTTATTTTTTGCTTGTAATGATTTCTTCTGTTTTTCTTCCCTGTTGATAGCCATTGCTTCCTCGGTCAGTTCGATGTTTTGAATAGTATGGTCGATGCTGGCCTGTATTTTCTCTACATTATCCCGGCGGTCGTCCGGATTGCGTTTCATAATAATCAAATCTCCTTTCTATTTGTTTAAAATTATTTCTACAGGATATTCTTTGAAAATAATCTTTTCTTTATACTAGAGGGATTTTTTTACACCTGATTCGATTAATAAAAACGCCTTTGGTTTTCATCACCCAGCTTTAAGAGGCCATCCGGCATATAGTAAATAATTTTCTGAACAGATTATGCAATCGCTTAAACTGCCGGCGGATCATACCTTTTCAACCGTTAAAGCAGATGTGCAATAAGGACATCTGCTGGCTTCCAGGGCTATGGTGGAAGCACAAGATGGACATTTTTTAGTATCTACTGCCGGGACTGGTTCGGTCTTCTTAAAACGATCAAATTGTTTAACCAAGATAAAAATACAAAAACCTATGATCAAGAAATCAATAATATTATTTATAAACAAGCCATAATTGATGGTAGCAGCTCCAGCCGCCTGAGCTTCCGCCAGGGATTTGTAGTCAGTGTTACTTAAATTAATAAATAAATTGGATAAATCTATTCCTCCCGTAAAAACACCTACCACCGGCATCATTATGTCACTGACCAGCGATGATACTATTTTGCCAAACGCTCCCCCTATAATAACTGCAACCGCTAAATCGATAACATTGCCTTTAAGAATAAATTTCTTGAATTCACCCAAGAAAAACAAATCCTTTCTCAAATACTGTCTATATTTTACATTATATCAAAGCAAAAAGGGGTCAGGCACGAACTTACTAGCTGATAAGTTCATCCTGACCCCGTAGCATTTCTTCTCCTACTTTCTGAAAATAATTAAACAGTTCTTGCGAATGATTGGAATTAATAATTGACCATCTTTTGTTTCGAGACACTTAGGAATTTCCTTTATAGCCTGGCTTTCAAAATATTCCGGTGCATCCAACTGATGGCGCAAGAAGTTCCATGCTTCCTGATAATCCTTTACTGGCTGGCTAAAATCATGTACTAATATTTGGCATTTAACATCAAGCCCTTTGCTCTCAAGAAATCCTTTTTCCCAGCACCCGTTGGCACAGGGAATATTTTTATCCGGCAACCCCAGTTGACAAGCTAATCCATTGATTGCATCATTGTCTTTCATGTCCAGGCAGGGAGTTAGAATAATGCCGGTTCTCCTGGTCAGGTTTAATAATTTTTCCAAGCCTTTATTATTACGACTTATAGGAGGGGAGTAAGTACATACTGTCACATCCGCTTCCTCCATCTCCACTTCTGGCCACATTCCTAAATAGGTTTTCACATTTTCCCGACCTGACATTTCAGCCTTTTGCTGTAATATTTTCAGAGCTTCTGATTGCATGTCCACTGCTAGAACACGCTTACAAATAGCAGCTACATATAAAGAAATGGCTCCTATACCGCATCCAGCATCCAGGACCGTGTCACTATCCTTTATTTCTGTTTGTAAAACCTCTCCTAAGATAGCCTGGGGATAATTGGACCATTTCACCGCCTGTTCGTACCAATCAACTATTTGCG
The DNA here is from genome assembly GCA_964492475.1 of uncultured Syntrophomonas sp. Taxonomy (GTDB): domain Bacteria; phylum Bacillota; class Syntrophomonadia; order Syntrophomonadales; family Syntrophomonadaceae; genus JAAYJK01. The sequence continues at coordinate 2,132 of CAZBKS010000172.1, forward strand.
TATTCCATACTTGTCCCAATCTTCTCACCCCACTTTGTTTAAAATACATACTGCATTAAGTTAAAGCTTAAGCAAGTATTAGTTATATATGATACGGAGTAGTAAATTATATAATCTGATCCAATACTGCCATAGAACCGTAATTATAAAGCGAACGGGCAAAGCATTCCACGACAATATCAGCTCCACTGGCTACATGAGTCAAAATACTTCGGCTGCCTACTGCCGCACTTTTGATATCCGGGTCAGCTCCCAGAGTCTGGTTGGAAATACCTTGATATGGCCCTGAAAATGGCCAGGGCTTATTTTCCCCATCATCTTCGTAGTAGCGATAGCCGGGCGGATATGGATGACCTGGCAGATGAAGACCGGTGCAGATACAATGATACTGTTCGTCAGGCCCATTATATGTATAGGTTCCATAAGTATTGCTGCATTCTGAATATTTCCAGGGGAAATCTTTTATACCTATACCTTCAAGCAGTATCAGAGCTACTTTATTATTCTTAAGCATCTTTCTCACCAATCCTGCTATATCTGTAATATTATGCACTGTTGCATCTGCCTTCACTGGTATAGTCGGGTCCTGACTGCTAACTCGATGGACTATTCTGGACATGCTGCCCAATCCTCGAAAGACATATCCGGGACGGGCTATAAGCAAATAGTCAGGAAGGTGATTATGGAAACTGCTATTACCCGGCCAATCCTTTTCCATCTGACTTCTGGGAATAACTGTGGCAATAAGTTGATTATTCTGCAAATATTCTAAATCCCTGCTGGAAGGATCATATAGTCCAGCATAAAGGGGCCCCATACCTCCAGATATTGCCAGACCATCCAGCTGAGTCAAATCAATATTACCGGCCAAAGCTGTTGTGCTTCCAGTCCCTACAATTACTGGCGTAAATCCGCTGGTATTTATAAAACGCTCCACTTCATCTTTTACATTGCTTACCAGTTTCTCCCATGCTATTTGCTCCCGGGGCGCAAACATACTCTGAAAGAAGGTGGTTGCATAGCTTAGGAACATTAACTCGGGCTGGTATATATGGTCAAGCTGCAGAGCCACAGTACTGACCCAGCTATTGCTTTCCCATCGCAAATCACCAGGGAAAGGGTTGTTGCTTAGTAATTTGGATATTTCTCTGGTTAAAGGAGTAGGCGTAACCTCGACGTGATACCCGGTTTCCAAATTAACAGTAGTCTGCCATTCTCTAACATCAATAATTCCCAGTTTCAAAAGGTTCCCTCCTATTCCAATCCATATGCTTACCTACCATACGGATTTGCGTTCCGCAATTGGGGCAATTATTCCCCCTCAGTTTACATTTCACCATTTTGCTGCCACAGCCTGCGGAGCTAATCCTTTCAATGAGCATCTGCCCACATCCTGGACAGCAGGTACTGACCCAGGTAGAACCCACAAAATTGCTGAAGTACACATATGGCAGCCGGGCAGCTGCTTCTTCAATCGAGGCACTGATACGGCACACTGAAGTAGGGGACACATCATTCATCTTATACTCCGGCAGCAGACGGAATAGATGCCAGGGTATCTGGGGATCAAGATGATAAATGAAGTCAGCCATTGCAGGTATATCTATATCATTAATACCCTCAATAACCGGGGTAGTCAATTCCACGTGGGTCATTCCAGACAGCAGATTAATGTTGCGCATAACAGGATCAATATCCACCCCTCCAGCATACTTGCGGTAGAAATCAGGATTCATGGATTTTAGGCTTAGGTTAACGAAAGCAAAATATTGCCCCATTTCTTTGGCAATATATTCCGTCATATACCCATTGCTTAGACAACCCATGGGTATTTCGGCTCCCCTGGCCAGTTTCGCAATTTTCATTAGATAAGGCCAGGACACAGCTGGTTCGTTAACTGCAAACACAATGTTATGGCATCCACTCTGAATAGCTCTTTCAATCACTTGTTCCGGCTGATAATGATATTTGTAGATGCTATCCGGGTCTGATCGAGCAATGTACGAATTTGAACAGTAGTGGCAGTCAAAATTACATCCCATGGTGCCGATAACCAGACTTCTGCTGCCCGGATAGGCATGGTAAAAAGGCAGGGATTCAATATGACTGACGAATAAGCTGCTTAATACAAAGGGGTAGGATTCAACAATTTCATTCTCAACACAGGTGTACATGCCGCAGAATCCTTTTTGACCATTTTCAAATCGGCAGTATCTCTCACAGAAATTACATTTCAACCCAGGTTCACCTCCTAATCTTCCCACTGGCGCTGTTGTTGTTGAAGCAGTAAATAGGCCAGGAACGGGGCTCCTACAAAAGAAGTAATAATGCTTATGGGAATCTCGACCCCGGTTATGGTTCGCGCCAGCGTATCCATGGTCAACATAAATACTGCACCAGTAAGGGCAGAGAAGGGAATGAGCATTTTATGGTCCGGCCCAACCAGCATACGAGCTATATGTGGAACTACCAGTCCCACCCAGCTGATAGAGCCACAGGCCGATATGCATACTGCCACAATTAGTGTGGCCATAATAATGTATATGGTTCTGGCCTTACCTACATTCAAGCCGAGAGTCAGGGCTTCCTCATCTCCCATAGCCAACAGGTTAAGCCGCCAGCGAAATAGATACAGAAACAGCAAACCGCCTGCAGCCAGAGGTAGAGCTCGCCATACATCCATCCACACGATATAATTAAAGCCTCCCATAGTCCAAAATACTATAGTAGGCAGTTGTTCGTAAGGATCGGCAACATACTTGAGAAATGAAAGTCCAGCCGTAAATAGGGCAGACACAATAATACCAGCCAGAACCAAATTGGTTATGGAACTATAACCCCGATTACCTATCTGGTAAGCAATCATCACCGCCAGCAGAGCAAACACAAAGGCTGATATCTGGATCGCCAGGGCTGATGTTCCTACCAGAATAATTGCCAGGGCAGCTCCAAAACCGGCCCCGGAAGAAACCCCCAGTATATCCGGGGAAACCAGGGGGTTTCTAAAAAGACCCTGGAAAACCGCTCCGGAGACTGACAGCGCCGCTCCTACCAGCATCGCCATCAGCACCCGGGGCATTCTTATCATCCAGAACACTGTAGTAATATTAGCCGCTTCCCCTACCGCAGGCTGGTTATGAAGTTTTAGGTTAATCAGGTAATAAACATCCTGAAGATGCAGTGGGTAACGCCCTAGCAGAAGACCGATTAACATGGCAGCGAGCAAAATAATCAATCCTGCAATAGTTCTCCTATATGTATGCATCGATCTTATACCACCTTACAAAGTACCTCCCAGCTCTGTAAAACTCTGGCCGTAAAACTGCTGG
>CAZBKS010000173.1:0-2885 GCA_964492475.1 uncultured Syntrophomonas sp.
ATGCCATATCTTGGGCCAGTGCCGGAACGGTCGGCTTTAAAGGATCGAGAAAAAGCACCCCCTTTGCGGCTCAGCAGGCTGCTGAAAATGCAGCTAGAGCGGCGATGGAACATGGTTTGAAAGAAGTAGAATGTTACGTAAAAGGCCCGGGAGCAGGCCGTGAGGCAGCTATCCGATCCTTACAAGCTGCAGGTCTAGAAGTTAGTGTGATTAAAGATGTCACGCCTATACCACACAATGGATGTAGACCGCCAAAAAGAAGAAGAGTTTAAGGAGGTATATGGATAAGTGGGAAGATATACTGATTCGGTCTGCCGCCAGTGTCGTAGGGAAGGGGAAAAACTGTTCCTTAAGGGCGACCGCTGTTATTCAGAAAAATGTGCAGTAGAAAGAAAACCATATCCACCCGGTGCCAATGCACGCAAACGCAGACAAAAACAGAGTGAATATGGCTTGCAATTGCGAGAAAAGCAAAAAACCAGAAAAATCTACGGCGTAATGGAGAAACAATTCCGCAACTATTTTAAAAAAGCCGATAGACAGCAGGGTATAACTGGTACTAATCTACTGATCTTGCTGGAGAGAAGGCTGGACAATATAGTGTATAGATTAGGTTTTGCATCCTCTCGGGCAGAAGCGCGCCAGCTGGTCAACCATGGTCACTTCACTATCAATGGTAAAAAGGCTACCATACCCTCAATGCTGGTTAGAGTGGGTGACGTTATTCAGGTTAAAGAGAGCAGTAAAGAAGCGGTAAAATTTCAGGAAATCAAGGACCAGGCTGCTTACAAGACACCGCCTGAATGGCTGAGTGTTGATGCAGAGAATTTGAGCGGTAGTATACTAGCCTATCCGATTCGGGAGCAGATAGATACCACTGTAAATGAACAGCTTATAATAGAATTGTACTCTAGATAACACCTCTAAAATTAAGGAGGGGATAAATAGATGCTAGAGATGGAAAAACCTCGTATTGAGTGCGTTGAAAAAGATGTAGATAAGAATTATGGCAGGTTTGTTATTGAGCCGCTGGAAAGAGGATATGGAACTACTCTTGGCAATTCTCTGCGGAGAGTTCTTTTATCATCCTTACCTGGAGCCGCAGTTACTTCCGTAAAAATCGATGGGGTATTGCATGAATTCTCTACTATTCCCAATGTAGTGGAAGATACCACCGAGATGATACTTAATATTAAGAGAATGGTATTAAAGTATGAGGGAAACGAACGGAAAATAATTCGGATATCGCAGCAGGGAAAAAAGGAAATAACGGCCGGCGATATAGAACAGGATGCAGAAGTTGATATTTTAAATCCAGATCTGCATATAGCCACCCTGGATAATGGTGCTAATGTAGAAATGGAAATGACGGTGGAAAGAGGCAGGGGCTATGTAACTGCCGACCAGCAGCCTATTAAAAACGAAGATATCGTTGGGCTGGTACCTATTGATTCTATATTTACCCCGGTCAATCGAGTTAACTACACTATTGACAATGCCCGGGTAGGCAAAAGAACTGATTATGACAGCCTAACCCTGGAGGTGTGGACTAACGGCAGCATAAGCCCGGAAGAGGCTATCAGTTTATCAGCGCAGATACTGATTGAATACTTAAAACTATTCACCCAGATAGATGATACTTATGCTGAAGTAGAAATACTGGTGGAAAAAGAGGAAGAAAAGAAAGACAAAGTTCTGGAAATGTCCATTGAGGAACTGGAACTTTCCGTGCGAGCTTCCAATGGTTTGAAGCGAGCCAACATTAATACCGTAGGTGATCTGATTGAGAAAACTCGCGAAGAAATGAGTAAAATAAGAAATCTGGGGCAGAAATCCCTGGAAGAAATAGAAAGAAAACTAAAAGAATTAGAGCTAGGTTTCAAGAAACCCGAAGATTAGAAAGGAGGAGACCCGGTGAGTTATCGCAGATTTGGTCTCTTAAGCAGCCATAGAAGATCTATGCTAAGAAATGCAGTTACATCCCTGCTCGAAAACGGAAAAATCACTACCACTGAAACTCGAGCCAAGGATATTAGCCGTATAGCTGAAAAAATGATTACCCTGGGGAAAAGAGGAGACCTTCACTCTAGAAGGCTGGTTGACTCTTATGTGATGACTGATGATGTTGTTCATAAAGTATTTACTGATCTGGCCCCACGTTTTAGCGAAAGACAGGGAGGCTATACCCGCATAATCAAGACTGGTAATCGTAAAGGCGATGGCGCTCCTATGGTTATTTTAGAATTGGTAGATTAATATAATTACTTATGATTAAAGTAGAGCAGGTTAGTTTTTCTTACGCTAATACTGATCCCAGGATAATAAAGGATATAGATCTGAAAATAGCAGAACATGAATTTGTAGCTGTTATAGGCAGTAATGGTTGTGGTAAAACTGCTCTGACTAAACTACTAAACCGCCTCTATACACCAAGTGCGGGCAGAATTACGGTTGATGGGTTAGACACCAGTGTGCCTGAAAACCGCCTCTTGATAAAGCAGAAGGTAGGAATGTTATTTGCTGAAGCTGATAAGCAGCTCATATCAAGTATGGTAGAAGAAGACGTGGCGTTTGGCCCGGAAAATCTGGATCTAACCCAAAATGAAATACGAGCCAGAGTTGATAATGCTCTAAAACTATTATCAATGGAGGATTTTGCTAAACATCCTCCTTATCTTTTGTCAGGCGGGCAAAAACAAAAAAGTGGGGATAGCTGGACTGCTGGCCATGAAGCCGTCCTATCTGGTTATTTTATTAAATGAGAGCAGGCGTATAAGGCTGGCTTTGATAAGCAGAGGGATAAATTTTTAGGAAGGGTCGTTCTGGGAGCGCACCCAAACTGCTTCTTATCCTTATCAGCTTTGATGTGGTATGGCGGCAGGGGG
>CAZBKS010000173.1:2895-5443 GCA_964492475.1 uncultured Syntrophomonas sp.
GCTTTAGCAGGGAGGACATATGAAGAGAATAAAAGCAATTCTGGAATACGATGGCAGCGGCTATCATGGTTTTCAAGTCCAGAAAAATGCTATTACTATACAGGAAAAAATCGAAACCAGCATAGAAAATCTCATTGGCGAAAGAGCCAGCATCATGGCCGCTGGCAGAACAGATGCTGGGGTTCACGCGATAGGTCAGGTTATTGCCTTCGATACCAGTTCCAGTATTCCACCGGAGAAATGGAAGTTTGCCCTTAACAGCATTCTACCCTCGGATATAAGGGTAGTATCCAGCAGTGAGGCCAGAGCAAATTTTCACCCTCGCTTTGATGCGATAGACAAAAGATATATTTATTTAATTCATCGGAAGCCTGGCAGGAAGGTGTTCTACAGCAGATATGCCTATTGTGATATGGAAGCTCTGGAGGTTGCACTCATGCAGCAGGCCTGTCGGCTTTTGCTGGGTCGTCATAATTTCCAGTCCTTTTGTTCCAGCGGCTCATCAGTCAAGACTTATGAGCGGCACGTTAAAGAATGTAAATTAGTAGAAAAAGGACCCTTTCTAAGATTGGACATCACTGCGGATGGATTTTTATACAATATGGTGAGAATAATAGTAGGAACCCTGCTTGATGTAGGACGACTTACTTATGAACCAGAACATATTACTGATATAATACTGGCCCGGGATAGAACCCGGGCGGGACAAACTGCCCCACCACAGGGGTTATATTTACATTCTGTAAACTATGGTTAAGCTTTTTATCCGCGGTAAAAGGATGATTCCAGCATCCACACAGACGTAAGCGTTCCTGAATCTCCTTTCCTGCTGCACTCCAGTTGAACACAGATCCTGCCCCAGCATCCCGATCGGGTTTTCACAAACTTTTGGGGACGGACTGGTTAATAAAATTAGGTAATTTCTTGACAAGGGTACTATAAGTTAGCTATCATTTATAGGTAGTCTATCTATTTCCAGCTGGTTTCTGCCCCGTTGCCAGAAGGTTAATGCAACAGACTATTGATTAATGATAAGTTCAGCATATACAGGAGGGAACAACGTGAAAACATACATGGCCAAATCTGCGGAAGTGGAACACAAATGGTATGTTATAGACGCCAGTGGTCAGACATTGGGAAGATTAAGTTCAGAAGTAGCCTCCATATTAAGAGGAAAGCATAAACCCACTTACACCCCACATGTAGACACAGGTGATTTTGTAATAATTATCAACGCGGAACAGGTTAAGCTCACAGGAGATAAACTTAACAAGAAAATGTATCGCTACCATACCGGTTATCCAGGCGGCTTGAAGGAAATGGATTACAGGACTCTGTTGCAGAAGAGACCCGAAAGAGCAATAGAAACAGCAGTCAAAGGAATGCTTCCACATAATCGGCTGGGCAATAAGATGTATAAAAAGCTCAAGGTATATCGGGGAAGCGAACATCCCCATCAAGCGCAGAAACCTGAAATTCGAGAGCTCAGAGGTTAAGGAGGATTAGGATATGGAAAAGGTGCAATATTGGGGAACCGGTAGGAGAAAAGAAGCGGTTGCCAGGGTCAGATTAATACCTGGCGATGGTCGTATCATTATAAATGACAGGGAATTTGATGATTTCTTTCCTAATAAAACCAGCCGGTTAATAGTCCAGCAACCTCTCGGCATGACCGATACAGCTGGAAGATTTGATATAATATGCAGAGTGCATGGTGGAGGCGTAACTGGCCAGGCCGGTGCTGTTAAGTTAGGTATCGCCCGGGCACTGTTAAAAGCTAATCCGGAACTCAGATCTGTACTGCGCAGAGCAGGTTATTTAACCCGTGATCCGCGTATGAAAGAAAGAAAGAAATACGGGTTGCATAAAGCCAGAAAAGCTCCACAATACTCGAAACGTTAAATACCAATGAGTCAAGGGGACAGTTCCTTTGACTCATTTTTCATTTATGTTATCAATAAATCAGCAATAAAATCCCCTCGTTTGAGCGAACGAGGGGATTGTTAATTCAAGGGACGGTTCCGTTGACTCAATATAACGTAAGCGCTCAATAACAAGGTGGCTGTTATCTTAAATTACACCGTGGGATAATACTCCCAACAGGTTTTTAGACTTATTAGAGTTTTTCGACTAAGTCTAAATTGGCTAAGGAGGTATCCCAGGATGGATATAGTTTCCGAGACCAAAGCTGAATTTCGTCTTAGACAGTGGACAAAAATCATTCAGGACTGCCAGGCTAGCAATCTTACTGTTACTGCCTGGTGCAGCCAGCATAACGTTGGAATAAAATCATACTACTACTGGCTGAGAAAAATTCGTCTCAAGGCCTGCCAATCAATGGAATTTCAAACTCCTGCCACAAAACAGGAGATTGTACCTTTGCAGCTTAATCCCCGGCCATGTACCAGTACTATTCATCCAGCAGTAACCATACATTTAGGTTCTGCATCAATTGATATTGCAGAAGGAACCTCACAAGCAACGATTGAAGCTGTATTAAGGTCTCTGCAAAGCGTATGTTAGGCGATATTACCAAAGCCAAGGACAT
>CAZBKS010000174.1:0-5441 GCA_964492475.1 uncultured Syntrophomonas sp.
GCACACTGCCGAGAATTACCGCGCCGAAAAAGTAATGTTCGTGATTATCACAGATGGCGAGGAAAACTCCAGTCGTGAATACTCTGCAGAAAAGGTAAAAGCGCAGATTGAAAGGCAAAAAACGAAATTTGGCTGGGAGTTTATCTTTCTTGGTGCGAATATTGATGCGGTTCAAACAGCCAGGCGCTTCGGGATTGCTCCTGACAGAGCGATCGATTATCTGGCCGACAGTGAGGGGACGGAACTGAATTTTAAGGTAATGGCAAGTGCTGTGGCGACATTCCGGGAGGCGGGAACCGTTGACGAGGCTTGTTTTGAGGAAATCCGCAAGGACGTGAAGCGGCGAGGAGGTCGTAAATAATGCTTGGAGCGATTATTGGAGACATCGTAGGCTCGGTCTACGAATGGCATAATATCAAAACAAAAGACTTCCCACTGTTCCGCGACGAATGCTTTTTCACAGATGATACAGTGATGACCATAGCCACAGCCGACGCAATAATGAACGGCGGCGAAGTCGACAATTTTATTGATGCATATAAAAAGTGGGGACGGCTATATCCCGACGCAGGATATGGCGGCAGGTTTGGAAGTTGGATTCACTCTGGTGACCGTAAGCCCTACAATTCTTGGGGTAACGGTTCGGCGATGAGGGTTTCACCTTGCGCTTGGGTGATGAATTGTGGATTCTATGGGCGTACAGGTTGTTGGCCATCAAACGGTTGGGAATGTGTAACAAAATCGGCTGAAGTGACGCATAACCACCCTGAAGGAGTCAAAGGCGCACAGGCTACCGCAGTAGCGATATTTTTGAGCCGGTTCTACGCCGGTGGGCACGCCTTCGATTATTGCCAGCCGTGGTCACTTGAAGAATTGAAAGCGGAAATGAAAAAGCTGATAGAATCCAAACTTGGATATGATCTATCCAAGACCCTTGATGAAACTCGTCCTACCTACCGCTTCAATGAAAGCTGTCAGGATACGGTGCCACAGGCGATTATCGCATTCCTTGAAAGCACAGACTTTGAGGATGCTATCCGAAATGCCATTTCCCTCGGAGGCGACAGTGACACGCTTGCCGCAATCACTGGTAGCATTGCAGAGGCCGCCTATTGTATTCCTGATTGGATTAAGGATAAGGCTTTAGGTTACCTTGATGAACCGCTGAGAGGTGTCTATGATCGGTGGGAAACATATATTAAGAAAAACTAAAACCAGGGGTGTGCAAAAGCGGTGCATCTTTTAACGATTTAATTTGAGCGGTGCATTTTATCAATAGGTAGTGCCTTTGCCATTTAACTTACCATCTATTGATAAAAAGAATTTTATCGGTGGGTGGTTTTTGTTTTGCTTAAAAGGCCCAAAATATAGCCGTTACTTTGGATTTTAGGAGCGGCTTATGTCATTTTGATTAGGACTATTTTGCCATTGATCAAAGAAATCATGCGGTTTTTTGAGCGATGTTGGCTGTGGTAATCGTTGAACATTAAAAGGGGGTGTGCAAAATGCACCCAGAGAGAACCGCTTTCGAGCCTTGATGTTATTGTTTCTGACAATATATCTGTCCTTCGTTATTTCCCGTTATCGCCAATGAACGCCTTGCCGCTGTCAGTTAACCGGTACATTTGCAGCCTGCTGTTCGGCTTATCCGGCACGGTCATCTCTATGAAGCCGTCTGCCAGGAGCGGCTCGATGTGGCGTTTGAACGAACGTGAATCGCCGTTCATTCCGATTGCCTTAAAAATTTCTTTGCGTGACAGGGTTGTTTTTTAAGTGCTTTCAATACTTCAATCTGTGTGTCGCTCAACTGGACTTGGTGCTTTTCTTGTGCCGCAATGATGTCGTATAGAGAGGAAAGCGTAAACTCAATAAACACGCCAGAGTCGTTCACTTGGCGCGCATTCTCAATCGCCTGATAGTATTCCGGCCTGTTCTGATAAAGTACCGACTCCATCGGTATCCAAGCGAAAAGATCGTTCCATTTGGCAAGGAGTAGTGTCTGCCACAGTCAACCCATGCGACCGTTGCCGTCCGCAAACGGGTGGATGGTTTCGACGATTAGGTGGCCTGATGATAAAGCTGCCCGATATAATTTGAGTATACTGCCCCACTGTAAAACATAAGGAAAACACCTGCAAAAGAAATTATGGGTATGCCTACGATGACAGCAGGAGCTATAGCGGTAATGATTGCCATTACGAGGTAGGCAGGCGCATAGTAATCAATTACATTTTTTATATTGTACATTATTTCTCCAAATTTGAAGGCATCCAGGATATTAGAAGTGATTGCACAATTCGCTATAGCCATGGGAACCATAGCACCTGCCAGCAGAGTAACCATCGCTGATACCATAATTCCCAGTATAGGCACGATATGCAGAATAAAAGTGAATAACATGGGGATGCCAAGATAGGCAACGAAGATTAACAAAGCCATTAAGCCCTGGCGTAAATACGATTCCCAATCTACCCACTCGGGAAGTAACGTTTTTCCCCGAATTCCCAACCGGATGCACTCTACAAAATAACCTAAAACCATAATGTTTACTATAGGAATGATCATAAAAATGCATCCCAACAGCATCTTTTTCAACCATTCCCGATCTTGAAAAGGAAATTTTACATATTCAATATAATCCATATAATAAATCCCTCCTCCAATAACTAATATTATATACTGAGGAAGGATTTTATTACCGGTTTTCTAATTTTAATGGCTAAAACTGCATGACTAGGTTAGGCCTTGATAATTTTCTAACGATTCACGACTGCTGCCGTATTTGCTTTGTATGTCCTGCACCTGGGCAGCCCAGTTCTGAATTCTTTCCCTAACATTGGTTTCTTTAGCCTGGTCAACGATTAAAACGTCATTATCATTCAGCTGTATACCTATATTATAAAAGCCCTGTTCATCTGCACACACCAGCAGACCTTCATACTGTTCCTTTACATATGCGCTGCTGTTTACCAGTGATTCTTTATTAATTATTCTGCCTTTCTTATCGGACATATCTGCAGCCTCCTGTTCAATTGATTAATATCTCTTGTATATTATCCCCGACCGACTGGTTTTTATGTACGGGGATAAGGATAATACCTAATCAAAAACAGGAAGTGCACAGGTTTGAATTAAATTTTCTTTAGCATTACGGTTCATCTTTTTTATTTCAATTTCTCTTTTCAAAGCGCTGCTCTTATCCTCAGCTTCTTCCCAGTAGACATATTCAGCCGGCAGTCGTCCCCTGGTATAGCGACTGGCTTTACCTTCGTTATGTTTTTTCAGTCTGCCGGGCAAATCAGTGGTATAACCGGTGTAATAGGTACCATCACTGCATTTCAATATATAAACGTAGTGCATATACAATCTCCTATTTTGAGCTATAGCCATGGGAAAAGTGATACTGCTTATTCAGAGTTGATGCAAAGTATATTATGGTGCCTGCTTCTCAAAATTAAAGCCGGGGGAATCAATCTCCCGGCTAACACAAACTTTTCTAGCAGCGGTGATGGGTTACTCTTAAAGGCAGATTAAATTTATGGGTAATTGTATTTCCTATTGTTTCTATATCTTCCATTGTGACATCGATTACCAGGCACTTCAGTTTTGCATAAATGCGATAAGCATTATCCAATTCCTCGGCTACCATTTCATCCAGACTATCAATATCCTGAGGAAGATCAAAACTCCTCATACGCTCTTTACGGAGTTTCATTAAGGTTTCTATATCAATGGTTAATCCTACCATGGGCACTATGCCTTTAAGATCAACAATTTCCTGGGGTATTTCGGTATCAATCTGTATAGGATAATTGGCAACTTTAATTCCCAAATTAGCAAGATGCATGGATAATGGGGTTTTCGATGTTCTGGGCAGTCCTAAAATTATTAAATTAGCATCTTTTACGGTTTCCAAACTTTGACCATTATCATGTTCAATAGTATATTCAATTGCCTTCATACGATTGAAATACTGATCATCCATGGCATGAGTCAAACCGGAAATATACGCGGGCTTCAAACCAGTTTTGATTTCTATAACCTTAAACAAAGGCTCCATAACATTTACTGCTAAAACGCCCTTTTCTCTGGCATGTATTTCCAGGTATTTGCTCAACTCGGGTTTCACGATAGTATATACAATTACTGCATCTTCTTCAACGGCTTTTGAAACAATTGTTCTAACCTGTTCTTCCTTATTTACCCGGGAAAAACGAGTAACATTCCTATATACTTCGAATTGCAAAAATGAAGCTATGGCTATTTTTTCAGCAGTTTCACCTACAGAGTCTGACACGGCAAAGATGTGCAACTTTTCAGACATAATCATCATCCCCCTATCTGGTTGTGTAGTCCCCTATTATAAACTATTCTACAATATAGGATTATTTCCCTTCTTTTTTTTATTCCATAAAAAGGATAGGCCGGTCTTAACGGTGCACACCAACTTTTTAGGACCAGATCTCAACTGCCCCATCCGGGAAGTCACTGCTTTCATCAGGAACAACATAACTGGAATCTACCCCCAGCAGCTCACATATCTCTTCCAGCGGGGCATAAACAACGTTATCAAAGGAAACAGGAGGTTTTTCGAAAATGTTTTCCTTATTATTCACTGTATATCTTCGTTCCCCAACGGTCAAGGTTATGGCCTTTCCTCCATCAATATTAAAACTGAACAGCCCGTAACCAAATAAGGTATCAAATCCTGCTGTTCCCAGATCTATGGCCTGGTAACTAAGCATGTTTTTCAACTCTGCAGATGAAGGATAATGACCGAATCGCTGCCATACACGGGAATAAATTAAGGCGGCTGCTCCAGCAATATGAGGAGCGGCCATTGACGTACCAGAAAGTTTAACATACTTCGCACCAGGATAAGTGGAATAGGTGTTAACCCCGGGTGCCACTATATCAATTCGATCATTGGAATTGCTGAAGTCTGCTATTCCAGTCTTTAAATTTACTGCTCCCACCGCCAGGCTTTCCTGGTAATAAGCTGGATATGATATTTCGCGGGTTTGAGGATCAGCGTCTCCGGAATTTCCAGCCGCGCATACTACTGTTATACCCGCTTCAACCAGCTTGATAATCTCCTGATGCATGGCAGTATTGGGGAAAGGCCCTCCCAGACTCATATTTACTACATTTACCTTTTCTCCAGCAGAACCCGTCCAGTTGCGCGTCCAGATCAAGCCCTGAATTATATCGGCGTATGACCCGAAGCCATCTTTGCTGAGTACCTTTACTGCCAATAGTTTTGCCTGGGGAGCCACCCCCAGAAGTGCACCATTGGCGGCTATTATGCCTGCCACATGAGTTCCATGCCCATTCAAATCCATATAATCAGGTTCTCCAGGCACGAAACTAACCCCCCCAATTACGTTTCCTTTCAGATCCGGGTGGTTATAATCTATGCCGGTATCGATGATGGCTGCTAC